>JBAWYQ010000012.1:0-38222 GCA_037143475.1 Burkholderiales bacterium
GTGGCATTGGTCAGGCGCTGCGCGCTGTGTGGTTGGTCAGTGGCCTGCGGCCAGTTATCTTGTGTGTGCCCCGCCCACCCTGTGGCCTCGCCGCTGCGCGGCTTTGGCCCTGCGCTGGTCTGCCCGTCCGCCCCCAAGGGGCTCCCTCAGCCCAGCGCCTAGGTGGTTATTTGCTACATATTTAGTAGCTGCTCACGCACGGTATACGGGGGCTACAGGCCTAAACGGCCTGTAAGCCAGCGTGGCCGCTGGCTTACTTTCATTTCTCCTTACTGAGATTCCTTCACAGTCGGACAAAGCCTCAAAAAGTTTTCAAGTATTGCCGCTGAATTCGGAAAATCGTCTTACATCCGCCCTTACATCCGGCACCAAAGAAAAAAGCCTGCTACCGATTAGATAGCAGGCTTTCCTTTGTTTATATGGGGTGGCTGATGGGGCTCGAACCCACGACAACAGGAATCACAATCCTGGACTCTACCAACTGAGCTACAGCCACCGTAAGCGCTAGATTATAGCGACTGTTTCAACCTATTCCTGAATGGTTTGCTGACCCAATGCTGTTCGAACTGGACGCTGGACTTTGACCTGAACTTTGAATCGTCCAGTGAGCATCTTGTAGTAAGCCTGATTCTCTGCATTTGCAACCCACTGCGCATACTGCTTGCGCTCTTGATCCGCAGTCGTCGCAACAGGCACGCTACGTGACATCACCTTATTAACACGAGCCACGGTATAGCCTTGTGCCCCCATATCAATACCGACCCAGGTTGGCAAACTCGATGCATTGGCCAATAGCACTGCATCCAGCACCTGCGCGGATACAACCTGGGCACCCTCGCGAGTCACCACGACTGAAGCAGGAAGATTGGTTGGTGCAGCAACTTTCCACGCAGCAAGCTTGTCAACGCCGTCCTTCTTCGCCATCTCAGCTGACTGAACCGCAACCAGACGATCTTTCACATTCGCGCGAACCTCGGTCAACGGACGCGTCCTCGCACCGGTGTATTGCGTTATACGCGCCGCGGCCAACTGGTTGACTGCAACTTCTATAGCTTCCGTGTTGCGCTTTTTTTCCAAAGAATCCGGGCTAAAAATGGCAGCCAAAAACTTCGGGTTTGCCAACACTCCCTTTCCACCTGGAACTACATGGCGTTGCAAATCAGACGCCGTTTTGACATCCAGGTTCAAGCGTTCGGCAACCGGCTTCAGACTATCAGATTGTTCGTACACACCATTGGTAAACGCCTCCGCAGTTTCGGCAAACTTGCGCTGCGCTTGTTGCGTCTTCAAATCCGATTCAATGAGAGGCCGCAATTCTTCAAAACTACGTTGCTTGGGTGACTTGATGTCCGTTACCTTGATGATGTGAAATCCGAAATCGGATTCCACCACATCACTGACGTCCCCTTTTTTCAAGGCGAACGCTGCGTCCTCAAAAGGCTTGACCATGGCACCACGGCCAAAATAATCCAGATCCCCTCCATTCGGGGCAGAACCTGCGTCCTGTGAGTTCTTCCGTGCAATATCTGCAAACGCTTCGGGTGCTTTGCGAACCTGTGCAAGCACAGCATCAGCACGCTCGCGCGCCTTCTTACGGTCGTCTGCCGGCATCTCCTTTGGCGCATTGATCAGAATGTGACTTGCCCGAAGTTCTTCCTTGCCACTCAGACGACCCACATTTTGCTCATAATAGGTTTTCAGATCCGGCTCATTGAGTACGATGGATTTTTTGACCGTATCAAGATCCAGCACCACATACTCAATGTTGGCGAGTTCGGGAGCCTGAAACAGTGCGGAGTTCGCCTGGTAGTAGGCCTCAATTTCAGCATCACTAGGAGCAATCTTCGCTGCGTAGTCTGCTGGGTTAAATCGCGCGAGTTGAACTTCACGGCGTTCATAGAATGCGTTCAATGACACTTCAGCCAACTCAGCTGGCGAAAAAGCCGTCGAGACCAACCCCGCTTCCACCTGCCGCTGCGACAACTGAGTGCGGACACGCGCCTCGAAGCCATCAGTGGTCAACCCCTGATTAGCAGCCAATTGGCGGTAACGTTCAATGTCAATCGTGCCATCCGGGCGACGCAGCGCCGCAATGGTCGGACTTTGCTGCAACTCTCGCGCAAGCCGTGCATCGGATGTGCTCAAGCGCGAGTCCTGCACAGCCTCCGACAACACGCGGTCGCGCACCAGACGCTCCAGCGTGACATAGCGCGCTTCAGGCGAGTCCAGCATCTTGGCATCCATATTCGGTGCTGTCGCACGCAACCGATCTACCTCGCTCTTGTGGGCGGCATCCCATTCACCCTGTGTGATGCTATGACTGCCAACGGTCGCCACGGCGTCACCACCCGCTCTGATGCTCTTGAATCCATCCACACCGACTAATACAAAAGCGGGAATGATCATCAAGAACATGAGCATCATCATGACCTTCGTGTGCTTGCGAACAAAATCAAACATGCGCTACTTCTCCAAGAAAAAACAAAAAGGCGAACATTCATGTTCGCCTTTGCTTTGGGGGGGGTGGTGAGTGATGACGGGCTCGAACCGCCGACCTACGCCGTGTAAAGGCGCCGCTCTACCAACTGAGCTAATCACCCCGCCTTAAACCAAAAATCAATTCAGTGCATCTTTCAATGCCTTGCCAGGACGGAACTTCGGAACCTTGGCTGCCTTAATTTTAATCGCAGCGCCAGTTCGAGGATTGCGGCCTGTTCGCGCAGCCCTCTTTCCAACGGCAAATGTACCAAAACCAACCAACGAAACAGAGCCTCCCTTTTTAAGGGTCGTCTTCACCGCACCAATGGTGGACTCCAAAGCGCGCGTCGCAGCAGCTTTGGAGATATCAGCATGTTTCGCAATGTGCTCTATCAGTTCGGTCTTATTCACATTTACCCCTTGTGTGGAAGCAGAATTTAACGAATTGTCTCTTCAAATCTTATTGTCAGCTGACACAAAACTCAGAACTCTGCACATTGTGCAAACGGGATCTGACCCCGCGTCATCATGACTTTGACAGCAGTCTTGCCTGCTCGACCTATTACAACCACCGGTCCTCAACATGTCAATATGCCATGCAGCATTACAACAGTGCGGAGCCAGATTCTAGTCCCATTTGGAAGCCAAATTGAGGGTCAAATTTAAGAAAAAATGTGCTATGCATCCTGGCAAAAAATTTACCGGAACACACCGAGTGAACGCATCAAACCGGGACAGACTACTTCGCACGTGCGCGAATTTCGGGCAAAGCTTTTTGCAGGTAATAGACCATGGACCAGATCGTAAGGATCGCCGCAGCCCAGATGAGCCAGACACCCAACAGGTGCGTATCGACTACACCAAACAGCAACCCATCAAACAACAGGAAAGGAATTGCAACCATTTGTGCGACCGTCTTGAGTTTACCAATCATGTGCACCGCAACACTTTTTGAAGCGCCAATCTGCGCCATCCACTCACGCAGTGCAGAAATCGCAATTTCCCGCCCGATGATGATCAGAGCCACAAACACGTCAGCCCGCTGCAAATGCACCAGCACCAGCACACAGGCGCATACCAAAAATTTGTCGGCTACCGGGTCAAGGAAGGCACCAAAAGACGAAGTCTGGTTCAGTTTGCGCGCCAGGTAGCCATCCAGCCAGTCGGTTGCAGCAAACACCACGAACATCACCGTTGCGATGAGATTCTTCTCGGCCTGGGATGCCATAGTCTCGGGCAGATAAAAGACGCCCACAATCAGTGGGATCGCGAAAATGCGCGTCCACGTCATGATGGTGGGAATGGTCAAAAACATCGGCTGATTGTGGCATGCCTAGTGCAGGGCCCGATAAATTTCTTCGGCTAACTCCTTGGAAATTCCCTCCACCGTGGCGATGTCTTCCGCGCTGGCCAATGCGACGCCACGCACTCCACCAAAGCGCTGCAAAAGGCGGGCACGTCGCTTGGGGCCAACCCCAGCGATCTCTTCGAGCTTGCCTCCACCCACGCGGACCTTGGCGCGCTGCGCGCGCATGCCGGTGATGGCAAACCGGTGCGCTTCGTCGCGTATTTGTGCCACCAGCATCAAGGCAGCAGAATCCGAACCCAGGTAGACCTTGTCGCGCCCATCAGCGAACACCAACTCTTCCAGGCCAACTTTGCGGCCCTCACCTTTTTCCACGCCGACGATCAACGAAAGATCCAACCCAAGCTGCGCAAACACTTCACGGGCCATGGAGACCTGTCCTTTGCCCCCGTCGACCAGCACCAGATCAGGCAACCGACCGGTCCCAGCCGGGGTTTGGCCCGCGTGCTTGGCTTCATTCAAGGCCTCTGCCACTTTGCTATACCGGCGAGCCAGCACCTGGCGCATGGCGGCGTAATCGTCCCCCGGAGTAATCCCCTCAATATTGAAACGGCGATACTCACTATTCTGCATTTTATGGTGATGAAACACGACACACGAGGCCTGTGTGGCTTCACCGGCGGTGTGTGAAATATCGAAACACTCTACGCGCAAGTTTTCCAGATTGTCCAGCGTCAAGTCCAAAGCCTCGGCCAACGCTCGGGTTCGCGCCTGCTGCGAGCCCTCTTCCGCCAGCAAGCGTGCCAACTGCAGTGCAGCATTGGTTTGCGCCATATCCAGCCATGCCCGGCGTTGCTCGCGTGGCTGGTGTATCGATGTAACCCTGAATCCCACCTGTTCGGACAACATCTTGAGCAGATGCTTGCTGACTGGTTCACTGACGATCAGCGTGGGTGGCATGGCCACGTCAATGTAGTGCTGTGACAGGAATGCCTCGAGCACCTGAACCTCGACCGCCAACTGTGGCGCAGCAGAGTCCGCTTCGCCTTCGGCCTCCTCGTCATCCAACAACCCCGCAGCATCTTCCACGTGCACAGGGAAATACGGACGATCCCCCAGGTGCCTCCCCCCGCGCACCATGGCCAGATTGACACAGGCTTTTCCGCCCTGCACTTTGACTGCAAGAATGTCGACGTCTCGGTCCTCCACGTTGTCCATCGACTGCTGGTGCAACACATTGGACAGGGCCGCCACTTGATTCCGCAACTCGGCTGCCTGCTCAAACTCCAGCTTGTCGGCGTGCGCCATCATGCGAGCTTCCAGCTGCTTCATCACTCCTTGCGCATCGCCACGCAGAAACTTCTCGGCGTCGACAACGTCATTCGCGTAGTCTTGAGCAGAGATATGACCAACACAGGGAGCTGAGCAGCGCTTGATCTGGTATAGCAAACAAGGTCGACTGCGATTATTGAAGACCGGGTCCTCGCAAGTGCGCAGGCGAAACACCTTTTGCATCAGCAAAATCGCCTCCTTGACCGCCCAGGCGCTTGGGTAGGGACCAAAGTAGCGGTGTCTTTTTTCGACACCGCCGCGGTAGTAGGACACGCGGGAAAAATGGGCGGCAGCTGGTGCGACTGGAACCTCAGTTTCCAACTTGGCCGCAGACGGAACACCGGTCATCTTGAGATAGGGGTAGCTCTTGTCGTCTCTGAACAGGATGTTGTATTTTGGATTCTGCGTCTTGATCAGATTGTTTTCCAGCAGCAACGCCTCGGCCTCGGATCGCACCACCGTGGTCTCCATGCGCACAATCTTGCTCACCATGTGACCGGTCCGGGTGCCACCGTGGTTCTTCTGAAAATAACTTGAGACCCGCTTCTTCAGGCTGATGGCCTTGCCCACATAGAGCAACTGATCCTGTGCGTCAAAGTAACGGTACACACCCGGCAACGACGGCAGGGCAGCGACTTCACGCAGCAGGGCTTCAGGATGGGATTCGGACATGGGACGCTATTGTGCGTTCTTTGCGCCGGTAGACAATCGCTCCATGCAGTCGCCCAACACACCATTGCCAATACAGCCACTGCTGTGGGACGTGTTTTGCCGGGTGATCGACAACTTTGGCGATGTTGGCGTGTGCTGGCGCTTGAGCGCAGATTTAGCTTCAAGAGGTCACAAGGTGCGCCTGTGGGTAGACGACAGCTCGGCGCTGCAATGGATGGCTCCTGGTGCGCTGAACGGAGACTGGCCCGGCGTGCAAGTACTGATGTGGGCGCAGTCCCGCGATGCGGCCGTGCTGGCCGCACTATCACCTGCAGACGTCTGGCTGGAATCCTTTGGTTGCGAAATTGCTACTGAATTCATAGCTGCCTACGCATATTCCACGAGGGCTAACGGCAATAATGAGCAACAGCATCCAGTGTGGATCAACCTGGAATACCTGTCCGCCGAATCCTACGTAGAGCGCTCCCATGGACTACCCTCACCCGTCATGAGTGGTCCGGCACGGGGCTGGACCAAACACTTTTTTTACCCTGGCTTCTCGGATCGCACCGGCGGTTTGCTGCGCGAATCCGGCCTGATGGACCGACAGCACGCATTCATCCAGAGCGGTCAACGTCTGCAATGGTTGGCGCAACATAGCATTGCCTGGTCTGGCGAACGACTGGTGTCGCTGTTTTGCTATGAACCGGCGGCCTTACCCAAGCTAATAACTGAACTCGACGCACTGCCCGGCCCCACGCTATTGCTGATAACCGCAGGTCGCGCTACTGCGGCGATGTTGACGGCAGTTGGGAAAATCGCACCCCTTCGCCATGTCCGCTTGTCCTATCTGCCGACCCTGACGCAAGTCGAATACGACCAACTGCTGTGGACGTGTGACCTGAATTGTGTGCGCGGTGAGGATTCTGTGGTTCGGGCCATTTGGGCCGGTAAACCCTTCCTATGGCAGATTTACCCACAGCAGGATGCCGCGCATCACAGCAAGCTGAGTGCGTTTCTGAATACCGTGAACGCCAGCGTCACCCTACGGGAAATTCACTACACATGGAACAACACAACCAACGGCCAGTGTGATGGCTGCATGCCATCGATCGACCTCAATGAGTGGTCTCAAACGGTACAGGCCGCACGCACACGCATGCTGCAAATGGGCGATCTGGTGACGCAACTGGTCGATTTCGTTCTGAAAAAACGGTAAAATCTTGGGCTTTGCTGACTTTGCCGCATTTGTTGGGCAAATCACGCTCCGCCGCAGTTTGCGGCCTAACTTTGCTGACAGCACTGGCTGACAGCGACAACCGCAACAACTTAGCTTATGAAAATCGCTCAAGAAATCCGCGCTGGAAACGTCATCATGCATGGCAAAGACCCTATGGTCGTCCTGAAAACCGAATACAGCCGCGGCGGACGCAACTCTGCCACCGTGCGCATGAAGCTAAAAAGCCTGATCGCCAACTTCGGCACCGAAGTGGTGTTCAAGGCCGACGACAAGATGGACCAGGTCATCCTGGACAAGAAGGATTGCACCTACTCCTACTTCGCCGACCCCCTGTATGTGTTTATGGACGCAGAGTACAACCAATACGAAGTCGAAGCTGAAAATATGGGTGACACCTTGAACTACCTGGAAGACGGCATGGCCGTTGAAGTGGTGTTCTATGACGGAAAGGCCATCTCCGTCGAACTGCCCACCAGTGTCGTGCGCGAAATCACCTGGACCGAGCCCGCTGTCAAGGGCGACACGTCCGGCAAGGTCTTGAAGCCTGCCAAGATTGCAACCGGCTTTGATGTGGGTGTGCCTATTTTTGTGGCCCAAGGTGACAAAGTGGAAATCGACACCCGTACTGGTGAATACCGCAAACGCGTGTAAGCAGGCTTCCACGCTTAGCGCCAAAGGCTCCTTCGGGAGCCTTTTTGTTTGCCCGCTTACATCGTGATTTGGGTGTAGGCTATCACCATGTCCAGCGATACCACCGCCAACCCGCCGACCAATAGCAATGGCAGTGCCAATCCGGCCCGCCTCGCGCTGCGGCGCGTCCTGATCGACACCTACCACGAGAACGTGGCCTATATGCACCGGGACTGCGACGTCTACCGGGCTGAAGGTTTCAAGGCCCTGTCCAAAGTCGAGGTACGCACCAACGGCCGCAGAATTTTGGCAACGCTCAATGTGGTGGACGACCCGGCCATCGTGGCCTGCGGCGAGCTGGGTCTGTCGAAGGCGGCATTCGCCCAGATGGACGTCGAAGACGGCCACACTGTCACCGTGTCGCAAGCCGAGCCGCCCGAATCCATCGGCGCACTGCACCGAAAGCTGGGCGGTGAGCGGCTCAATCTTGAAGACTTCAAAGCCATCGTTCACGACATTGCCGAGCACCATTTTTCCAAGATCGAACTCACCGCCTTTGTCGTTGCCACCAACCGCGATGAGCTGGACCGCGAGGAAGTGTATTTTCTGACCCAGGCGATGATTGACGTTGGACGTCACCTGAACTGGCATGAACACCTGGTGGTCGACAAGCATTGCATTGGCGGCATTCCGGGCAATCGGACCTCTATGCTGATCGTGCCCATCGTCGCAGCGCACGGCATGCTGTGTCCTAAAACGTCGTCACGCGCCATCACATCGCCCGCTGGCACCGCCGACACCATGGAAGTACTGGCCAATGTGGAGTTACCGATTGAGCAACTGGAAGAGATTGTCCGTGCCCACCGTGGCTGCCTGGCCTGGGGCGGCACCGCCAACCTGTCACCCGCGGATGACGTACTGATCTCGGTCGAACGCCCCTTGTCACTGGACTCACCAGGCCAGATGGTGGCCTCTATCCTTTCAAAAAAGATCGCTGCCGGGTCCAGCCACCTGGTGCTGGATATTCCCATTGGCCCTACTGCCAAGGTGCGCTCAATGCCCGAGGCCCAACGTTTGCGCCGCCTGTTTGAATATGTCGCGCGGCGCATGCAGCTGTCACTGGATGTCGTCATTACCGACGGTCGGCAGCCCATAGGCTTTGGCATTGGCCCGGTGCTTGAAGCCCGCGACGTGATGCGTGTGCTGGAGAACGACCCGCGTGCTCCCATAGACCTGCGACAAAAATCCCTTCGACTGGCCGGGCGACTGATCGAATGCGACCCGGATGTGCGTGGCGGCGACGGCTTTGCTATTGCACGCGACATACTGGATTCCGGTCGCGCCTTGGCCAAGATGAACGACATCATCCAGGCCCAGGGCAGCAAAATTTTCGACCACAACCAGCCCAGCCTGGGTGCTCTGACCTTCGAGGTGCGCGCGCCACACGCCGGTATGGTGACCAGCATCGACAACCTGCAACTGGCTCGCATTGCCAGTATGGCCGGGGCGCCCAAGGTCAAAAATGCCGGGGTTGATTTGCTGTGCAAGTTAGGTGATGAAGTGCAGGCCGACGCCCTGCTCTATCGCGTGCATGCCAGCTATCCGACTGACCTGGAGTTTGCACGCCAGGCCTGCAATAAATCCATTGGCTATTGCTTGGGCAACGCCGCCGACATGCTGCATGTTTTTGTGGAGTTTTGATGAGTCACACCCCACTTTTGCTGCACTTTGCCGAAGACCTGTCCAGCGCAAGCGCCATCGCTCAGGCTGCCGGGTTCAAGCGGGCCGCCATTGAGCGCCATCGATTCCCGGATGGCGAACTCAGACTTCGCCTGCCAACGGCCCTGCCGGAGCGGGTAGTGTTGTTGCGCACGCTGGACAACCCGAACGAAAAATTAGTCGAATTGATGCTGGTAGCGCGCACTGCACGCACTCTGGGCGCGCGCCATGTCACGCTAGTGGCGCCCTACCTGGCCTACATGCGCCAAGACATTGCCTTCCAGCCGGGCGAAGTGGTGAGCCAGCGGGTCGTCGGCCTTTTTTTGGCAGAACTGTTTGATGCCGTCATCACCGTGGACCCCCACTTGCACCGCGTGGCCACCCTGGCCGAAGCAGTTCCTGTGGCACAAGCAACCGTGCTCAGCGGTGCGCCCCTGTTGGCTGACCTGATAGCCCAACACTACACCCGTCCGCTGCTGATCGGCCCGGACGAAGAGTCCGCTCAATGGATCGCGCAAGCGGCGGCCCGGCATGGCTTCGATCATGCGGTGTGCAAAAAGATTCGCCATGGTGACCGGGAGGTGGAAATAGCGCTGCCCGACACGCCCATGACCGGTCGCAACGTGGTCTTGCTGGACGACGTCGCCAGCAGCGGCCACACGTTAGCGGGTGCTGCACGCCTGCTCCTGGCCGCTGGCGCCGCTTCAGTAGACGTTGCCGTCACACACGCACTATTTGCTGGAGACGCAATGATGCTGATCAAACAAGCTGGAGTGGGCCAGGTCTGGAGTACAGATTGCATCGCCCACACTAGCAATGCCGTTAGCATGGCACCTGTGATTGCAGCCGCCCTCACTTTCCAACACACATAGGACTTCATCGCTTGGACACCTCTAAAGATCTTGACGAACGCTCAATGTCCGACGCCTGGGCATATCTGCAGGCCCAGGCCAATGAAGGCATTCCCCTAAAGCCCAATGCCTACCGATTGGCCTTTGGGGACCCCGAGTTTTTGCTGCGACGGGAAACCCGCGGCATACGCCTTCAGCTTGAATTGCTCAAACCCGATCTCGACCAAACTGAAATGGGCGTTGAAAACACCATTGTGGTTTTTGGCAGCGCACGCTTTAGTTCACCAGAAGCTGCGCAGCAACTGTTGAATGACGCACAACAGAGCGGCGATGCCCAGGCTTTGAAAGAGGCAAATCGCCACATGCGCAATGCCGGTTACTACGATCTGGCACGCCGTTTTGGCCATATCGTTGCCACCGACAGTGCCGCATTGCCAGAGAGCGAGCGGATGTACATCTGCACGGGCGGCGGCCCCGGAATCATGGAAGCAGCCAACCGTGGCGCAAAGGAAGCGGGAGCATTGACCATCGGGCTGAACATTGCACTGCCGCATGAGCAACAGGCCAACCCATATGTCACCCCTGCCTTGAGTTTCAAGTTCCATTACTTTGCCGTGCGAAAGATGCATTTCATGATGCGGGCCAAGGCCATGGTGGCCTTCCCCGGCGGCTTTGGCACGCTGGATGAACTATTTGAAGTCATTACCCTGGTCCAAACAAAAAAATCGGCTCCGGTCCCCATCATCCTGTTTGGTACAAACTACTGGAAACGACTGATCAACATGGATGTCATGGTCGAAGAAGGCGCCGTGTCTGAATCAGACTTGGGCCTATTCAAGTTCACCGACGACCCGCAGGAAGCATGGGACACGATTCAGGCGTTTTACAAACTGTAAAGCCGCGTTCAAGGCCGCAGCGTCCACGCCAGGCGTGACCCAGCGGTCACCATCGCACCCAGCGTCCAGAATACGACTGATACACCCACCACCATGCCCGCAGTACCAAACAGCATGGGCATCAGCACGCTCGACAGGTTGATGCTGGCCAGACGCAACCCCAGCGCCTGACCGTGGAGCGCGTGCGGGGTAATCTGATGCAGCGTACTCATAATCATGGGCTGCACCGAACCCAATGCCAGACCCAGCAACACCGAGCACAGCCCCATAGACCAGGGCGACACCATCAGCGGGTAAACAGCAAACAGCAAGCCCGTGACCATCATCGCGCCACTCACAACCACCCACTCTCGTAAATGCGATGCCAGCAACGGCATCACCACCCGCACGGTGGCGGCCGCAATGGCAAAAGCGCCCAGAATCGACCCGATTACAGAAGCGCTAAATGCACGCTCGTGACCCAGCACTGGCACCACAAAAGTATGCACATCCCAACAGCTGGCCAATAGCCAGTTCACCATCAGCAAGCGGCGCATACGCGGCTCGCGCAGCAAATGCCAGACATGCTGGTGGGTCGCACCGGGAGGCTGCGCTACCGGTGGCAACTCAACCGTGTGGCGAACCCACAGCCAGGTCAGCCAGGGCAGCAAGGCCAACATGACGAACGCTCCGCGAAAGCCGTTGTCGTCCCCGGCAGTTCCACCCGCCCAGACACCGGCGTGGTCAATCAGCAACCCCGCCGCAACCGGGCCAATAAAGTTGGACACCGCAGGGCCAATAGCCAGCCAGCTGAAGACCCGTTTCAGCTCGGTCGTATCCCGCGCGGCGCGACCCACGTGGCGCTGCAGGGCAATCGACGCCGCACCAGTGGCGCCGCCCATCAGCAAGGCACCAAGACACAGCACCCAGAACTGCGGCCACATGAAGGCCAGCACGGCACCGATGGACGCCGCAACCACGCCCATCCCCATCGGGCGCTTCAGACCGTGGCGGTCCGCATAGCGCCCCGCCGGCAATGCCAAAAACACCTGGGTCAAGGAAAACAACGCCAGCAGCACACCGACTGCAAATGGACTGTGGCCTTGTCGCAGCGCCAGCAATGGAGCCGCCATACGCAGTCCCGCCATGCTGCCGTGCAGGCAAATGTGGCCACAAATCAAGCGCAACAGTGCCCAGGTCTGAACACGTTCCGCTTCGGGAGTGGGATCAGCGTCGAGCGAACTCATGCGGAGCCAGCATCCCCATCAACGTCGCCATCGGACCGATCGAAGTCTTTGTCGATGGGAATCAACGACTGCGCCTGCGTGTCGGGCAAGGCATCGACCTTTTTGAGCACCCGGCTCATGGCTCGGCTACGGGTCTCTGCGTTGTCCAGCGTGTTGAGCACCGTTTGTGTCTGGGATTTAACCTTGGCCAATACGCCGCCAAATTTCTCGAACTCGGTCTTGACTGCGCCCAGAACCTGCCAGACCTCACTGGAACGCTTCTCCAGTGCCAGCGTTCGAAAACCCATTTGCAGAGAACTGAGCATGGCCAGCAAGGTGGTGGGGCCCGCCAGCGTGACACGATGGTCGCGCTGCAATGACTCCATCAAGCCCGGACGGCGAAGCACCTCGGCGTACAGGCCTTCCGTGGGCAAAAACAGAATGGCAAAGTCGGTGGTGTACGGCGGCTCCACATACTTCTCGACCATGGACTTGGCTTCCAGACGAATGCGCAACTCCAGTGCCTTGCCTGCTGCCTCGGCCCCCACCACATCCGCCCTGCCCTGCGCGTCCAGCAGGCGTTCGTAGTCTTCATTGGGAAACTTGGCGTCAATAGGCAGCCACAACGGCTCGCCGGTGTCGGACTTTCCCGGCAGTTTGATGGCAAAGTCCACCACGTTCTTGCTGCCCGGGCGCGTGGCAACTTGCACTGCATACTGGTCGGGCACAAATACCTGTTCCAGCAGGCTGGCCAGTTGGGCCTCGCCAAAAATGCCCCGCGTCTTCACGTTGGTCAGCAGGTGCTTGAGGTCACCCACACCTTGAGCCAGCGTCTGCATCTCGCCCAGACCCTTGTGCACCTGTTCCAGTCGGTCCGCCACCTGCTTGAAGCTCTCGCCCAAACGGGCCTGCAAGGTGGTCTGCAACTTCTCATCCACCGTGGCGCGCATTTCGTCCAGTTTGGCGGAATTGGTGGTCTGCAACTGGGCAAGTTGCACCTCCAGCGTCTGGCGCACCTCGCTCATGCGCCGCGCGTTGGATTCACTCAATCCCGACATCTGGGTGGTCAGCGTGTCCGACAGACTTTTTTGAAGCAAGGTGAGTTGCTGGCCAAAGGCGTCGATCTGTGTGTTCTGCGTGCGGGTGGCTTCGGCCCCTTGCTGGGTCAGGGTTTGCTGGAAAGTGGCCAGGTTTTGCGTCAGTTCCTGGCGTGCGCCCTGAGACGACTGCGCAATCTCGCGACGCAACTCGCGCTCCAGGCGTTCGTGGCCCGCCTGCAACTGGGCGCGCAGGTCTTGCAGTTCCTTGCGCTGCAACTCGGAATCCACGCCATTGTTGCGCGCGCGGGCCAGTCCAAGCGCCACCCATGCGACTAGACACAAGGTCAACAAGCCAATAGCCAACAGCGCCCAAACTATTCCAGCATCCACTTCAAATCCGTCCCTGCCGGCTCGCCAGACCCACCGTGTTTAGCGGCGTCACCGCCTTGCCATGCACCAGGTAGCCAATCAAGTTATCCACCGCCAACATGGCCATGGCGCGGCGCGTGCCCGCCGTAGCGCTGGCAATGTGGGGCGTGAGCACTACGTTGGGTACGGTCAGCAAATCGGGGTGTACTTTGGGCTCCCCCTCATACACGTCCAAGCCAGCTGCCGCAATGCGTTTGTTGCGCAAGGCGGCGGCAAGCGCAGCATCGTCCACAATGCCGCCGCGGGCGATGTTGACGAGTGTGGCAGTAGGTTTCATCAAGGCCAACTCAACCGCACCGATGGTGTGGTGCGACGCGGCCGAATACGGCACTACCAGCATTACATGGTCGGCGGATTGCAGCAACTCTTGCTTGCTCACATAGCTTGCAAGGCAATCCGCCTCGGTGACTGCATCCAGGCGGCTGCGGTTGTGATAAATCACCTTCATGCCAAAGCCAAAGGCGCCGCGCCGTGCAATCGCCTGGCCGATGCGCCCCATGCCAATGATGCCCAGCGTGCTCCCGTGCACCTCAGCACCCGAGAACATCTCGTAATTCCAGCGCGTCCATTGGCCGGCCCGCAAGAAATGCTCGCTCTCGGTCACGCGCCGGGCTGTGGCCATCAACAGCGCAAAGCCGAAGTCGGCCGTGGTCTCGGTCAGCACGTCGGGGGCGTTCGTGCCCAGCACGCCGCAAACGCTCATGGCGTCGAGGTCAAAGTTGTTGTAGCCAACGGTCATGTTGGCGCAGATTTTGAGTGCCGGGCATTGGGCTAACAACTCTGCATGGATTCGCTCCAGCCCAAAAGTCAGCGCACCCGTCTTGTCCTGCAAGCGGCGAGCGATTTCATCGGCACTCCAGTCAGCGTCATCCAAGTTGGACTCCACCTCGAAGTGCTCCGAGAGGCGCTGTGCCACTTCCGGGAAAATGGCGCGGGTCACCAGAATGCGGGGACGCAGTGTGCTTGCAGTTGCGGCTACGGACATGGTGGTTTCTCAGGTGGGGGACGCAATGTCGAACACTTGGCGCAAATAGGCCAGGTACTTCTCGTCTTCACACATGCTCTTGGAGGGAGTGTCCGACAGTTTGGCCACAGGCTGGCCATTGCATTGCACCATTTTGATCACAATTTGCAGCGGCTCGTAACCCAGGTCATTGGTCAGGTTGGTGCCAATGCCGAAAGCCAGCTGGCAGCGACCCTTGAACTGCTGGTACAGCTCAATGGTGCGCGGCACGGTCAGGCCGTCGCTGAAGATCAGCGTCTTGGTGCGCGGGTCCACCCGGTTGCGTGTGTAGTGCGTCAACATGCGCTCGCCCCACTCGAACGGATCGCCACTGTCGTGGCGCGCACCATCAAACAGCTTGCAGAAATACAAGTCAAAGTCGCGCAAAAAGGCGCTCATGCCGTACACGTCGGACAGGGCAATTCCCAGGTCGCCACGGTACTCACGCGCCCAGGATTCAAAGGCAAAAATCTGGCTGTCGCGCAGTCGCGGCCCTAGAGCCTGCGTGGCCTGCAGGTACTCGTGTGCCATAGTGCCCAACGGCGTTAGCCCTAAGCGCATGGCGGCCAGTGTGTTACTTGTGCCGGCCAACTGACCCGGTGCACCCGCATTCTTGCCGGGACTCTGCACCGTGCCCAATCGGGCCACCAGCACGCGCAGCACTTCGTCATGCCAGGCACGGGAAAAACGGCGGCGGGTGCCGTAGTCGGCAATCTTGAGGTCTGACAGACCCTCGGAGCGCAGTTGGCTGACCTTGACCTCCAGCCGTTTACGCCCTTCCAGAAAATCCGGTGCCGGCTGGGTATTTCGAAAGTAAACCTCGTTGACGATGGCCAGCACCGGAATCTCAAACAGAATGGTGTGCAGCCAGGGGCCGACGATGACGATTTCTATCTCGCCATTGGGTTTCGCCGTGATCGTTATGTATTTTTCATTGAGCTTGAACAGGCCCAAAAAGTCGACAAAGTCGCTCTTGATGAAGCGCAGGGAGCGCAAATACAGCAGCTCGCTATCCTGAAAATGCAGGCTGCATAACTGGCTGATTTCTTCACGGATATCGCTGGCATGCGCTGCCAGATCCACGCCGGGTGTGCGGCATTTGAAGCGGTATTCAACCTGCGCGCCGGGAAACTGGTGCAGCACCGCCTGCATCATGGTGAACTTGTAGAGGTCGGTGTCCAGTAGGCTGGTAATGATCATGGTCTAGGCGTCAAGCGGGGACTGCGCCGTCAGTGTAATCACCCTGTCAGCACGCGCGGTCAAGACTCCATTTTGCTCCGCGATCAACATGGGTATACCCTGAGCCTTCAGACTGAGCAAGGCATCGCGAATGGACTCCACCAATACCGGCGAAATGCCTTCGCAGGGTTCATCCAGCAACAAGAGGCTCGGGCCTGCCATCAGAGTGCGGGCGATGGCTAGCATTTGCTGCTCACCCCCGCTCATGTGGGCAGCACTGCGCCCCAACATGCCCTTAAGCGCGGGGAACAACTGCAGCACCTGCTCCTGCCGTTGGGCCAGAACCGATGCGTTGCCCTGACGCTCCGCGATCAGCAAGTTCTCGCGTACGGTCAGGGCCGTGAACAGCCGCCGGTCTTCCGGTACATAGCCCAGCCCAAGCAAAGCGCGCTGGTGCGTTGGCAACTCCAGAATGCTCTCTTTTTGATAGCGCACCGCGCCCTCTACACGGGGGCCAATGCCCATAATCCCTTGTAGCAGGGTAGACTTGCCAGCACCGTTTAGGCCTTGCAACACCACCAGTTCGCCACGACCCACCGTGAGCGACACGCCAAACAGCGCTTGCGCCGCGCCATGCCAAGCGTGCAGGTCGCGTATCTCAAGCATAGAGAGGTTTCTCCCACCACTGACCCAGGTAGCGCTGGCGCACTGCAGGGTCGCTTGCAATCTCTTCAGGGGTGCCCTGCGCGGCAATAACGCCGTCAATCAGCACCAGCACCCGGTCGGCCACACCAAACACGGCGTCCATGTTGTGCTCGGTGTAGAGCACCGCCATGCCGGCCCGCCCAGCCTGCCGCTGCGTGAGCGATTTCACCAGCACCATCAGTTGCGCACGCTCCAAAGTGGCCAGGCCAGCCGCAGGTTCGTCCAGCAGCAACAGCCCGGTGTTGTGCCCCGCGAGCGCTATGGCCAACTCCAGCCGCTTCTTGGCTCCGTAAGGCAAGCCCTGCGCGTCGGCGTGTGACAGTCCATGCAGGCCCACCTGCTCCAGCAGTGCCATGGCGGGCCCGCTGGCACTAGAATCCAACACGTTATAGGCCGCTAGCCCCCGTGGATACTGCGTGAGCAGCTGCAAATTTTGTAGCACTGTCAGCGCCTCGAAGGTCTGCGCCACCTGAAAAGTGCGGGCAATGCCGCGCTGCAGGCGCTGCGCCGGGCGCAGTGCATCAATGCGCTCGCCGTTCCACAAAACCTGCCCGGCAGTCGGTGCGTGCTGGCCAGCAATACAAGCAAACGTGGTGGACTTGCCTGCGCCGTTGGGGCCAATTAGCGCCACGCATTCACCTGGCTCCACTGCAAACGTCACGCCATTGACCGCCTGGACACCGTCAAAATGCTTCACCAGGCCATGCACTTGCAAGCTCATGGCCGCACTCCCCTGGCAATTCCTGAGCCCGGACGCATCAGTGAAACCCACCGTAAACCCAGCAGACCTGAGGGTGCTGCCACCATGATGACCATCACCAGCAAGCCCAACGCACCGCGCCAGTAGTCAAAGCCACGCCCCAGTTCGGCCGCAGCCCACACCAAAATGCCGGCACCGGCCAACGTGCCCCACAGCTGGTGCACACCACCCAGCAAAATGACCAACAGCGCATCGACCGAGGTCGACACCGCCGCCACCGACGGAAACACGGCGCCCTGGTGGGCCGCAAACAGTCCACCCGCCAATCCGGCCAGCGTGGCGCTTTCAACGTAAATGCGGTACTTGATCCACTGCACTGGCAAGCCGCTGGCGGCGGCGCGCGCTGGCGCATCACGCACAGCCTGCAGCGCAGCGCCCAGAGTCGAGCGACTCAGCCGCCCCAGTGCCGCAATACTGAGCAGGGCCAGCCCCACCAGCACTGCAAAGAACAGGGGCCGCGTATCGCTGCTGACCAACTGCAGGCCAATCAGCCCGTTGTCACCGCCGGTCAACGTGACCCACTGACTGGCCGCAGCCCACACCACCTGTGCCAGAGCCAACGACAGCATGGCCAGGTAGACACCGGCACTGCGCACCAGCAGGCCACCCACAGCGGCGGCCATGCAGAAGGCGGCAGCACAACCCACGGCCATCGCGCCCGGCAGACTCCAGCCCCACACCGTATGCGCCAGTGCCGCACCATAAGCACCCATCGCAAAAAAAGCAGCGTGACCAAAGCTGACCAGCCCACCCAAAGCCATCATGGACTGCAGACTGACACCCAAAATCACCATGATCAGCGCATCGCTGGCCAAGGATTGCCAATAGTCTCCCGCCCACCACGCCACGCTCGCCAGCACAATCACCCCGGCAGACACCAACAGGAACCCGCTGCGGGTACTTGGCAAGCGGTGAAATTTATGCGCAACCTCCTTAGGTCCAGCATCCAGCGCCTTGCCCAGCAGGCCTTGGGGTCGCAGCGCCAGCACCAGCGCCATGGTGACGAACACCAGCACCAGCGTAGCCTGCGGCATCAGGCTGACGCCAAAGGCATGCACCAGCCCAATCAGCAGGGCGGCGAAAAATGCACCGCTGACGCTGCCCAATCCCCCGGTCACCACCACTACAAAGGTCTCCACCACCACATTCACATCCATCTGCAAGTTGGCGGGTTCACGCGGCAGCTGCAAGGCACCGCCCAGCCCGGCCAGAGCACACCCCAGCACCACGGTGCCCAGCATCAGCGGCGCAGGGTTGATACCCAGTGCATCCAGCATGCGCCGATCCTGCGTAGCGGCCCGCACACGCGTGCCAAATGCCGTGCGGGTGAGCAACAGGTGCAGCCCCAGCCACACCAGAGGTCCCAGAAGGATGGTGAACGCCTGGTATTGCGGGAAAAATTCGCCACCCAACTCGATAGCCCCTTTCAGACCAGGAAAGCGCGGCGCAAAAACTTCATCAGGCCCAAAGCCCCAGCGCATGGCATCGTGCAGGGCCAGACTCAGACCAAAGGTGGCCACCAGCTGGTACAGCTCGGGCACGCCGTACAGCCGGCGTAGCAATAGATATTCAGCTGTAGCCCCCGCCAATGCTGCGCAACCAGCTCCCAAAAACATAGCTACTGCGTATAGACAAGCACTCTCGCCCCAGGACGGACACCAGTTCACCAGCCAGTGTGCGCTAAACAAGGCGCCCAGCATGAAGAAACTGCCATGCGCAAAGTTGACGATGCGTGTCACGCCAAAAATCAGCGTCAGCCCAGCGGCCATCAGGAACAACGTGGTGGCGTAACTCAGCCCGTTGAGAAACTGGATCGCGAAGAATGTCATTACAAATGGGCGAGCGCGTGGCTTAGCCCATGCACCTCAACCCAGCCAAGTCGTGAAATCTTGAACTGGAACACGCGGCGTGTGAAAGGTGTTGACAACGGCCGACGCATCCGCGTAACCCAACGCCATGCCACAGACCAGCATCTCATCCGCGCTCGCGCCGATGTGCGGCATGATGACCTTGGAAAACCCGTTCCAAGCCGCCTGTGGGCAGGTGTGCAGACCATGCCCACGCGCCGCCACCATGATGCTCTGCAAGAAACAGCCGTAGTCCAGCAGCGAGCCGCGCCCCATTGCGCGGTCAACGGTGAACATCAGGCCCACCGGCGCATCAAAAAAGCGGTAGTTGCGCTGGTGCTGCAGGTGCATCTTGTCTTTATCACCTTTGCCAATGCCCATGAGACCGTACAGGCCCCAGCCGTTTTCACGGCGGCGGTCAATGTACGGGCTGACCCATTTTTGCGGGTAGTAATCGTATTCTTCCGCGTACTCTGCCACCAGCGCCGGGTCGGCACGCATGGCGTCGTGGATGGTGCAGACTTGCTCGACAAGTGCGTCGCGGCTTGTGCCTTGCAACACGTACACGTGCCACGGCTGGCAGTTGGTGCCCGACGGCGCACGGCTGGCCACTTGCAAAATTTTCTCCAACAATTCACGCGGCACCGGCTGGTTGGTAAAGGCACGCGCCGACATACGCGAAGTAATTGCATCATCCACGACTGACAGGTTCATAACAAGGTCTCCAAAACGGTTTTTAATGGCGCAGGCAGCGTTACTGGCCTGCGCGTGTTCTTATCCACGTAAACATGCACGAAATGCCCTTTTGCCGCAGTCATGTCAGACGCGCCAAAGATGCCCACTTCATACCGCACGCTCGATTTTCCCAACTTGGCAACCCGAATACCAACCTCGACAGTTTCAGGAAAGGCCAACGAGGCAAAGTAGTTGCACTGGGTCTCAATCACAAGGCCGATGGTGTCACCCTGGTGAATATCCAGCACACCGCGTTCAATCAAATAGGCATTGACCGCCGTATCAAACCAGCTGTAATACACAACATTGTTGACGTGCCCATAGGCATCGTTATCCATCCAGCGAGTTGCTATGGAACGAAAGGCGCGATAGCCACTGCGCGGTTCGGGTATGGGCTTGGTTTCCGGCATGGCTTCATTCTGCCAGCACTGAGCCATGCAGTAAGAGCACGGCTTGCCGAGATGGGTTTTAACTGACGCCTGCGTGACGCCCTTGTGAAAAGCACACCGTTTAGAAAAAATGCTCTAATTTGTTGCAACGCAGCAAAAAAGACTTGCGCGGCATTTTTAGAACCCTATAATTCAAACCATGCTGCACTGCAACATAGACAAGCCATCAGGCGCAGTCTCGGGGCAGATAGTAAATTTTTTACCTCAACTCTTGGAGATATTGACATGATGACCGTTGAACAAGTTATGGCTTCCCACAAAGCAAACGTTGAAACCCTGTTTGGCCTGACCAGCAAGGCTTTCGAAGGCGTAGAGAAGATCGTCGAACTGAACCTGACTGCTTCCAAAGCAGCGTTGTCCGAAGCCAACAGCCACACCCAGTCTCTCCTGAGCGTGAAAGACGCACAAGAGTTGTTGGCTCTGCAATCCGGCCTGTTCCAGCCCTTGGCTGAAAAGACCGCTGCTTACAGCCGCCACCTGTATGACATCGCTACTGCAGCCACTGCTGACCTGAGCAAGAACTTTGAAGGCCAGGCTGCTGATGCACAGAAGAAATTCATGGGCATGGTTGATACCGCTGCCAAGAACGCACCTGCTGGTTCTGAGTCCGCTGTTGCCATCATGAAAAGCTCGGTTGCTGCTGCCAACAACGCACTGGAATCTGTGCAAAAAGCTGTCAAGCAAGCAACCGAAATGGCTGAAGCCAACTTCAATGCCGTGGCTGCCACTGCGACCACCGCAACGAAGCAAGCTGCCAAGAAGCGCTAATTTGCAGACCGGGCGCTTGCCAAGAGACTTTTGGAGCACCCTCTCTAGCTGTCAAGGGAAAACCCTGACATAATTAAATTATTGAAACGGCTTGTTGCTGTTTCCACCAGTTGTCTCCTCGGGTCCTTTCGAAACCATTAGGTTCAGGGATCCCTTCAGGGCCTCGTTGCAAAACGAGGCCTTTTTTTTGCCTCAAGTTTCAATGAGACTTGGCTGAAATAGCCGCTCGCAGTTGTGGCAGCAATTGCAGCATGGCCTGGCGCCCGGCTTCGATTGAGCGCTTGCGGGCGCCAAAATCAGAACTGGAGACACCGGCCAGCGATGGCCGGACCACAACATCGGCTTCCTTCAATTCAAAGTAATTGATACTCTTGCTCATGATCGAGAAGGTTTGCAGTAGAACGTCCAGCGTTCCACCGGCCAAATTGCCATCCGGTGGACTCGAAATATCAACAGCAATCACCAACTCGGCCCCCATTTGGCGGGCCGCGCGAACCGGCACCGGTGACACCAATCCGCCGTCCACGTAGTCACGGCCCGAAATGCGAACCGGCTGAAACACAGCTGGTACTGCGCTGGATGCCCGTACGGCTGTGCCGGTGTCACCCTTCTGAAACAGCATGCTTTGCCCGGTGTTGAGATCGGTCGCCACAATACCCAGCGGCAGCGGGAAATCCTCAATCAAACGAGAACCGACCTGGCCGTTCACATAGCGGGCCAAGGCGTCGCCACGCAACATACCCCGGTTAAACAACGGCAAAGTCCAGTCAGCCATAGTGGCTTCTTCCATTGTTTCCGCGATGCGCTGCAATTGCTTGCCGTTTTTGCCGCTGGCATAAATGGCGGCGACCAGACTTCCCGCCGACGTGCCGCTGACCAGCACCGGGCGAATACCCGCTTCCTCCAACACCTGGATCACGCCCACGTGGGCAAAGCCGCGCGCCGCGCCACCGCCCAAAGCCAAACCGATACGGGGAAGGACCTTGGGCACCGCAACGACTGACGGCACAAGCGGAATCGACTCGGGTACCACCACAGGTGTTGCTGGTGCTATTACATCTTTGGGTTGTGTGGCGCACCCAACCAGAATGACCGAAAAAATAAACGAAATTAGAAATTGCATGAGAAACGAAATCCAGAATCTGGCACCCATTTTATTGCGAATGATTCGCGTTTGTATTATGATGACATCCATGACTAAGACGCACATTGCCATCGCCTACCTCGTTGCCATTGGCAGCACAGCCGCTATGGCGCAAGAACAGGTCCTCAACATCTATTCTGCCCGCCACTACCCGACAGACGAGGCGCTTTACGCCAACTTCACCAAGGCAACCGGCATCAAACTCAACCGGGTTGATGCCGATGATGCCGGTATTTTGGCCCGTTTGAAGGCCGAAGGCACAGCCTCGCCCGCGGACATCATCTTGCTTGTCGATGCCAGCCGCCTTTGGCGCGGCGAGATCGATGGACTTTTCCAGCCCATCCAATCCAAAGTTCTGGAAGCTGCCATCCCATCCCAATTGCGCGGTAAACCCACAGCCAGCGGCGAAACACCCTGGTTTGGCTTCTCCACACGCGCCCGCGTCATCGTGTACGACAAGCTGCGGGTAAAGAAGGATGATGTCGACACCTACGAGAAACTGGGCGACCCAAGAAACAAGGGCAAACTATGCATCCGCTCTGGTTCACACCCCTACAACCTGTCACTTTTCGGGTCAGTCACAGAGCATTTGGGTGATGCTGCCACCGAACAATGGCTCAAGGGCATGGTGGCCAACATGGCTCGTTCACCCAAAGGCGGCGATACGGACCAGATCAAGGGAGTGGCCTCCGGTGAATGCGGCATAGCCGTGACCAACACCTACTACCTTGCGCGCATCATGCGCTCCAGCGCTACCGAAGACCAAGCCATCATGGACAAGATTGGGGTTGTATTTCCCAACCAGTCCAGTTGGGGGACGCACGTCAACATTGCAGGTGGCGCGGTGGCGCGCAATGCCAAGCACACGGCCAACGCTGTTCAGTTTCTGGAGTACCTGTCCGGTGCCCCCGCGCAGGATCATTTTGCCAACGGCAACAACGAATGGCCTGCCGCCAAAGGCGTGAAGATCAGCAACCCGGCGTTGCAAGCCATGACCGGGGGCAGTTTCAAAAGTGAAACTATCCCCATCAGCGTGGTGGGAATGAATCAGGTCAAGGTCCAGCAGATGCTGGACCGGGTTGGCTTCAAATAATCACCCTGCCGTAGCCTCTTCTGGCTTGGATCTGCCCTTTTTCTCGGGCAACGGTTGAATGTCCAGCAAGACTTCGGTTTTGGTTTCGTCTGTGTCGTCCAGATCCACGGTCAGACGACCGCCGTCAGTCAAGCGACCGAACAGCAATTCGTCGGCCAGAGCGCGGCGAATCGTGTCCTGAATCAGACGCTGCATAGGGCGTGCGCCCATGAGCGGGTCGAACCCCTTCTTGGCCAGGTGCTTACGCAGCTTATCCGTAAAGGTAACGTCCACTTTCTTGTCCGCCAACTGCGTTTCAAGTTGCAGTAAGAACTTGTCCACCACACGCAGGATAACGTTTTCGTCCAGCGACTTGAAGCTGACGATGGCATCCAGGCGGTTCCGGAACTCGGGCGTAAACAGGCGTTTGATGTCTGCGGCCTCGTCTCCTGCTTCGCGGGGATTCGTGAACCCGATGCTGGCCTTGTTCATGGTTTCGGCGCCCGCATTGGTCGTCATGACGATGATGACATTGCGGAAGTCGGCCTTGCGCCCGTTGTTGTCAGTCAGCGTGCCGTGGTCCATGACCTGCAGCAGCACGTTGAATATTGCCGGGTGCGCCTTCTCGATTTCATCAAGCAACAGCACGCAATGCGGCTTCTTGGTGATGGCTTCAGTTAACAGGCCACCCTGGTCAAAGCCCACGTAGCCCGGAGGCGCGCCAATCAAGCGGCTCACGGCGTGCTGCTCCATGTATTCGCTCATGTCAAAGCGAATCAGGTCAATGCCCATGATGTAGGCCAATTGCTTGGCCGCTTCCGTCTTGCCCACGCCGGTGGGGCCGCTGAACAGGAACGAACCAATCGGCTTGTCGCCCTTGCCTATGCCCGAGCGCGCCATCTTGACTGCTGAGGCCAATACGTCGAGCGCCTTGTCCTGCCCGAACACGACGTTGCGAAGGTCACGCTCCAGCGTCTTGAGCTTGCCGCGGTCGTCATTGGACACATTGGCCGCCGGAATACGCGCGATCTTGGCCACAATCTCCTCGACCTCGGCTTTGCTGATGATTTTCTTGCGTTTGCTCGGTGGCAGGATGCGCTGTGCAGCCCCGGCCTCGTCAATCACGTCAATGGCCTTGTCGGGCAAATGCCGGTCGTTGATGTACTTGGCGCTGAGCTCGGCGGCGGCTTGAAGGGCCGCCACAGCGTATTTGACGTTGTGGTGCTCTTCGAAACGCGACTTGAGGCCCTTCAAAATATCGACCGTCTGCTCGATGGTCGGCTCCACAACATCCACCTTCTGGAAACGGCGGGACAGCGCAGCATCTTTCTCAAAGATGCCACGGTACTCGGTAAACGTGGTTGCTCCAATGCACTTGAGCGCACCGGAACTCAGCCCTGGCTTGAGCAAATTCGATGCATCCAGCGTGCCACCGGAGGCTGCGCCAGCACCAATCAGCGTATGGATTTCGTCGATAAACAAAATAGCGTTGGGCTTGTCTTTGAGAGACTTCAGAACCCCCTTGAGCCGCTGCTCAAAATCGCCCCTGTACTTGGTTCCGGCCAGCAATGCGCCCATGTCCAGCGAATACACAATCGCTTCGGCCAAAATTTCGGGAACGTCCTTTTGCGTTATACGCCATGCTAGCCCCTCGGCAATAGCAGTCTTGCCAACGCCAGCTTCGCCCACCAGCAAGGGGTTGTTCTTGCGGCGACGGCACAGGATCTGAATCACACGCTCCACCTCGTACTCACGACCAATCAGCGGGTCGATCTTGCCTTCCATGGCCAACTGATTCAGGTTCTGAGTGAACTGCTCCAATGGTGAGGCTTTTTCATTCTTTTCACCACCACCGCCCTCCTCCGCTTCAGCCGGATTTTCATTGGCCTTGGTGGACTCTGGCGGGTCGCTCTTCTTGATGCCGTGAGCGATGAAGTTCACCACATCCAGACGGGTCACGCCTTGCTGGTGCAAATAGTAAACCGCATGCGAATCTTTCTCCCCAAAAATGGCAACCAGCACGTTGGCGCCTGTTACCTCTTTCTTGCCGCTGCCAGTGGACTGCACATGCATGATGGCGCGCTGAATCACACGCTGAAAGCCCAGCGTGGGCTGCGTGTCGACATCGTCAGCGCCGGCTACCTGCGGCGTGTTGTCCTTGATGAAATTCGACAGCGACTTGCGCAGATCATCGATATTGGCCGAACAGGCGCGCAGCACTTCTGCGGCACTGGGATTGTCCAGCAGCGCAAGCAACAGGTGCTCCACGGTAATGAATTCGTGGCGCTGTTGGCGGGCCTCTACAAACGCCATGTGCAGGCTGACTTCCAATTCTTGGGCAATCATGTGATTTCCTTTTACCTTGCGTTGATGATTAACTGTAAACCGTTTCCGGCTTTACGTTTTGACTGGTTGGATATCACGCTACATTTCTACGGGTTCACACACGCATTTCAGCGGATGCCCTGCCTTGTGGGCCGCTTCCAGCACCTGATCCACCTTGGTAACAGCCACGTCGCGCGAGTAAACCCCGCACACCGCTTTGCCATCGAGATGAATCTTCAGCATGATGCGCGTCGCCGCTTCCAGGTCTTTCCCAAAAAACTCCTGAATCACCACCACGACAAACTCCATCGGCGTGTAATCATCATTCAACATGACAACCTGGTACATCTGAGGCGGCTTGACGCGCTGCGTGCGGCGCTCCAGCACCACAGCGCCGCTGTCATCGCGGTCAGGCTGCTTGATGGGAGTCTCTGGTGGTTTGAACGGGTTATTTGTAGCCATGAAATCAATTCTATCGGTCAGCACCAGGGATTGCACCGTTCCATTGAATTGGAGCCGAAGCGGGCCGATTCAAGCGGTCGTCCAAAATAAATCGCCGGGACCCCAAATCATGCGCTCTTTTTAATGGCGCTCATCAAACTGCCTGGCGCCAAGGCGCCCTGCGCCACCATCCACTGCGTCACAGGGATAGGGTCATGCAAGGTGCGTAGCGCGCAATAGGCAACCTCGGCCTGCGGGTAACGCCGACGCAAAAAGTTGAGCCACTGCTTCAGGCGCCCGGCCTGTTGGCGCAGTTCCAGCCGCTCCACCACCAAAACCCAGAAGGCACCAATCAGCGGCAATAGCTCATCCCAGGTCAACTCAGTCTCGCCATTCAGTTCATCCGTGCGACGAATGGCCAGCGCCAAGCCAGGGTCAGTCACCATGCCGCGCCCCAACATCAGGTTATTGCAGCCTGAGGCCTGTCGGCAAAGCAGTGCATCGTCAAGTGTCCATATTTCGCCGTTAGCGATAACAGGGATGGAAACACCCAAGCGGATATCGTTGACCCGATCCCAATAGGCGGGTGGGCGGTACGCGTCGGCCCTGGTGCGGGCATGCACCACCAGTTCGTCAGCTCCGCCCAAAGCCAGCGCCTGCGCGCACTCCACTGCGCGAGAGTCGTCGTTGAAGCCCAGGCGCATCTTGGCAGAGACCGGCATATGGGCCGGAACGGCACGGCGCACGGCCGACACGATGCGGGTCAGCAACTCAGGGTCTTCCAGCAAGGCCGCCCCGCCGCCATGGCGGTTAACCACCTTGGCCGGGCAGCCAAAATTCAGGTCAATGCCGTGCGGTCCCATGTCCGCCAAGCGAGCGGCATTTTCTGCCATACACACCGGGTCCGAGCCCAGCAGCTGCGCGCGTACCGGCACGCCAGACGGTGTGCAGCCGCCATTAGCCAGCTCGGGAATGACTCGCAGAAACACATGCTCCGGCAACAAGGTGTGGGTCACCCGGATGAACTCGGACACGCAGCGATCCACCCCGCCCACCCGCGTCAGGATGTCGCGCAAGACAAAATCGAGAAGCCCCTCCATGGGGGCCAGGTAAATACGCACTCAGTGTCGGATCAAGTGATCAAAAGCGCTGAGCGCCGCCTTGGCGCCGTCGCCAGCGGCGATGACGATTTGCTTAAACGGCACCGTGGTGCAATCGCCCGCAGCAAACACGCCGGGCACGCTGGTGTGGCCCCGGGCGTCGACCACGATCTCGCCAAACTTGCTCAACTCAACCGTGCCCTTGAGCCACTCTGTATTGGGCACCAGGCCGATCTGCACAAACACACCTTCCAACGCCACGGTGTGCTCGTCACTGGTGGCGCGGTCTTTGTAGCGTAACGCGTTGACCCTGCCTTGCGCGCCGGTGATTTCCATTGTCTGCGCATTGGTGTGCACCGTGACGTTGGGCAGGCTGTGCAGCTTTCTCACCAACACGGCGTCGGCCTTCAACTCGGGCATGAACTCGACCACGGTAACGTGCCGTACGACACCCGCCAGGTCAATCGCGGCCTCAATGCCAGAGTTGCCACCGCCAATCACGGCCACGTCTTTACCCTTGAACAGGGGGCCGTCGCAATGTGGGCAATAGGCCACGCCCTTATTCTTGTACTCAGCCTCGCCGGGGACGTTCACGTTGCGCCAGCGTGCACCGGTCGACAGAATGACGGTCTTGCTCTTGAGTGTTGCGCCATTGGCCAGTTTGACTTCAATCAAACCACCCGACCCGGCAGCGGGCACCAGGGATTGGGCCTGTTGCAGGTTCATGATGTCAACCTCGTAGAAACGCGTGTGCGCTTCCAGTGCTGCGGCAAACTTGGGGCCATCAGTCTCCAGCACCGAAGGATAGTTCTCGATGCCCAGCGTGTCGTTGGTCTGGCCGCCAAAGCGCTCTGCCACGATGCCAGTGCGGATGCCCTTGCGGGCCGCATACACACCGGCAGCAGCTCCGGCAGGGCCACCACCCACGATCAGCACGTCAAAGGCTTCTTTTTGCGACAGCTTGGCGGCATCCTTGTCCGCCGCACCAGTGTCAATCTTGGCCAGAATTTCTTCCACCAGCATGCGACCGGAGCCGAACATGGTGCCGTTAAGGAAGACCATGGGCACAGCCATGATCTCGCGCTCGGTTACTTCCTTTTGAAACGCACCGCCCTCAATCACAGTGGTCTTGACCTTGGGGTTGAAAATGGCCATGAGCGCGAGTGCCTGCACCACGTCTGGGCAGTTGTGGCAGGTCAGACTCATGTAGACCTCAAAGTTGAAATCACCCTCAAGCCCTTTGATTTGATCGATGATGTCTGCCTCTACCTTGGGAGGGTGGCCGCCGGTCCACAACAGGGCCAGCACCAGCGAGGTAAATTCGTGGCCCAACGGCAATCCTGCAAAGCGCAGACTGGTGGCCGCGCCAGTGCGTTGCAAAGTAAAGGATGGCTTTCGGGTGTCAGTACCATCGATACGCAACGTGATCTTGTCGCTGCGCAGACTTTGAATAGTTTGCAGCAGGTCCAGCATTTCGCGGCCGGTTTCGCTGTCGTCCAGTGAGGCCACCATCTCGAACGGCTGGGACACACGTTCCAGGTAGGCCGTGAGTTGCGTTTTGATTTCTTGGTCGAGCATGGTGAGTTCCTAAATTGCTACTATTTTTATAGCTGCCTACGCATATTCTACGGGGGCTGGCGGCACATTTTGCGAATAAAAAAGCCGGACACAAGGCGTGTAACACCTTGACGCTGTCCGGTTTGTTGCCAGGTCGATTGTTGGAATCGACCCGCGATATTGGGGTCTGAGCCGTCTACGCTTCGCTGCGCGGATCCGACCCCAAAATCGCTGATCAGATTTTGCCGACGAGGTCGAGCGATGGCGTAATGGTCTTGGCACCCTCGTTCCACTTGGCAGGGCAAACCTGACCGGGGTGCGCGGCTGTGTATTGGGCCGCCTTCAGCTTGCGCAGGGTTTCCTTGACGTCGCGGGCGATTTCGTTGGAGTGGACTTCCATGGTCTTGATCACGCCGTCAGGGTTGATGACGAAGGTGCCGCGCAGTGCCAGTCCGTCGTCGTCGATGTGTACGTCAAAGGCACGGGTCAGCTTGTGTGTGGGGTCGCCCATCAGAGGAAACTTGGCCTTGCCCACTGCGGGCGATGTCTCGTGCCACACCTTGTGGGCGAAATGGGTGTCGGTCGTCACAATGTAGACCTCGGCACCGGCCTTCTGGAATTCAGCATAGTTATCAGCGGCGTCTTCCACTTCAGTGGGACAGTTGAAGGTGAACGCGGCAGGCATGAAGATGAACACGCTCCACTTGCCCTTGAGGGTCTCGTTGGTCACAGTGACGAACTTGCCATTGTGGAAAGCTTCATTCTTGAAGGGCTGGACTTGGGTGTTGATCAATGACATATTGGGGTCCTCTTGGTTACGTTCTACAGTGAACAGGGTGAATCTTAGGGCCTCTATGAGCTTTCGTGGTTTGATTGATCCAATCAATCAAATTGGCAAAACCTATGATGACCCATCAATGCTTGAAAACGCGCTGGTGCATGCGTCGCAATGACCACCAAACGCCCCCCACCACCACCGGGATCGCAATAGCAGCGGTAATTTCAGCGCTCAGCGGCCACCCCCAATACTGGGCACCCTTGGCCAGGTAGCTCACCAACCCAACGATGTAGTAACTGATCGCCGCAACCGATAACCCCTCCACGGTGGCCTGCAGCTTGATCTGGATGTCCTGGCGGCTATTCATGGTGGCCAATAACGCCTGGCTGCTTTGCTGCTGCTCGATCTCAACCCGGGTGCGCAGCAGATTGCTGATGCGCGACACCCTCTGTGAAAGCGCATCCTGACGCCGGGTTGACCAGGCGCAGGTGCTGCGCGCAGGTGTCAGGCGCCGGTCCATGAACTCACCAATGGTCTGCATGCCGGCCAGGCGAGATTCATCAATCTCGGCAATGCGCTTATCCAGCAACTCAAAGTACGCGGCGCTGGCTGAAAAGCGGGAATGGGTTGCGGCGTGCTGGCTCTCCACCTCGCCAGCCAGGCGGGTCAAGCGGTCCAACAACAACGGCTCATCCTCGGGCGTGGCAGAGCGGATGGACTGGGCCAGTTCGGCCAACTCCCGCTCGGCCGAGGCCAGCACCGCTGACGCCTCGCGTGCCGCAGGCAAACCCAGCAGTGCCGCCATGCGATAGGTTTCGATCTCAAGCATGCGTTGCACCAATCGCCCCAAGCGACGCGGCGCCATGTCACCTGCAAGCAGCACCATGCGCGAAAAACCGTCACCATGCACGGCAAAGTCTGTGTACACCTCGGCAAAACCGCCGGCCACCGTGGATGCGACCAGTGTGTCTTCGTACAACACGTGCTTGACCAGTGAGCCCTCCACGAACGATTTGCTCGGCAATACCCACAGATGCAAGTTGGCCAGACACTGCCCTGGCAGTTGCGCAAACCAGCGTTGGGGCACAGCCAGCAACGCGGGCTCGGGCTCCTGTTCGCCAAATTGGTCGACGCTGCCTTTGCGCATAAAGGTCCAGGTAACAAACTCTGTGTGCATCTCCCAACGCACTCGGTAGGGTCCCAGGTCGAGCCGCACATGGGTAGATACCGAATCGGGCGGCGGCAAATGATGGTCGCGCGCCAGTTCGGCCATGTGCGCCCAACTCGCTGCGCGTTGCTCGGCGTCACACACCATGACCACATGCGAGAGAATCACGGGCGCTTCAATGGCCTCCGGCGGGCGGGCGTGAATCTCATTGTGCAGCGCCATACGCTGCGGGTGCTGCATCACCACATCAATCCTCTACAAATGCCTCTTCACGCTTGGACTTGACTGAAGGCATCAGCACCACCACCAGCAGCAGAACCGCCGCCGCCAACAAACCGGCAGACAAAGGGCGCGTCAAAAACACGCTCCAGTCGCCGCGAGACAACAGCAGCGCCCGGCGCAAATACTCCTCCATCATCGGGCCCAGAATAAAACCCAACAAGAGCGGCGCAGGCTCAGTACCCAGTTTGATAAACAGGTAACCAATGAAGCCAAAAATGCCCACCAGCCAGATGTCAAACGTGGTGTTATTGGTGGAGTACACACCAATCGCGCAGAACAGCACAATGGATGGGAACAGCCAACGGTAAGGTACGCTGAGCAGCTTGATCCAGATACCTATCAAGGGCAGGTTCAGAATGATGAGCATCAGATTGCCTATCCACATGGAAGCAATCAGGCCCCAAAATAGTTCCGGATTGCTGGTCATGACCTGCGGGCCGGGCTGGATGTTGTGAATGGTCATCGCACCCACCATCAGGGCCATCACAGCGTTGGGTGGAATGCCCAGCGTCAGCAGCGGAATGAATGACGTCTGCGCACCCGCGTTGTTGGCCGACTCGGGCGCCGCCACGCCGCGGATATTGCCCTTGCCAAATGGCACTTCGCCAGGACGCAACTTGGTCTTCTTCTCCAGTGTGTAAGCAGCAAAGGCCGCCATCACCGCACCGCCACCGGGCAAAATACCAAGTAAAGAGCCTAGAGCCGTGCCGCGCAACACGGCCGGAATCATGTTGCGGAAGTCTTCTTTGGTGGGCCACAAGCCCGTCACGTTGGCAGTAAATACTTCGCGCTCGCTCTCATGCTTGCCTAAGTTGCTGATGATCTCGCCGTAGCCGAACACGCCCATGGCAATCACGATGAAGCCAATACCGTCGGTTAGTTCGGGAATGTCAAAGCTGTAGCGTGCGACGCCTGAATTCACGTCTGTTCCTACCATACCCAACAGCAGGCCCAGAACAATCATGGCAATGGCTTTGAGCAGCGAGCCTGAGGCGAGTACCACGGCGCCAATCAAGCCCAGAATCATCAAGGAGAAATACTCGGCCGGGCCAAACTTGAATGCCAGTTCCGTGAGGGGTGCGGCAAAGGCGGCCAGAATCAAGGTGCCAACGCAACCCGCAAAAAATGAACCCAAACCGGCTGCTGCTAGCGCCGGTCCGGCACGGCCATTGCGGGCCATCTGGTAGCCGTCAATCACGGTTACGACTGACGAAGATTCACCGGGCAAATTCACCAGAATAGCCGTAGTGGAGCCCCCGTATTGCGCTCCGTAATAAATACCGGCCAGCATGATCAATGCAGCCACAGGTGGCAGCGCATAGGTTGCTGGCAGCAGCATGGCAATCGTCGCCAACGGGCCAATGCCCGGCAACACGCCAATCACCGTCCCCAAAAAGCAGCCAATGAATGCATACATCAGGTTCTGCATGGTGAATGCCACGCCAAAACCGAGCGCCAGATTGTTGAATAAATCCATGGGGGTTTCCTAATCAGACGCCAGAAAAAACGGGCCAAACGGGGAACTGCAAATTGAGCAGTTTGATGAAGGCGAAATAACTCATGATGGCCAGAATGGTCCCCAGCACAACGGCTTCTTTCAGAATGAACTTGTCACCCGCCAGGCAGGCAATGAACGTCAATGCATAAATTCCGGCGATCAGCCCCATGGGTGGCAAATGAACACTCGGCAAACCACCAATCATGGCGCCAAAAACCAGATTGGCCAAAATGATGAATACCAGTGGCTTCCAGGCAAATGCGCCGATCTTGTCGCCGTCCACAGTTTCGACCACCAGCGCCTTGAAGGTGATCACGCTGCCCAAAATCGCCAGCAATACACCCAGCGCCAGCGGAAAGTAGCCTGGCCCCATGCGAGCACCATTTCCGATGGTGTAGTTGCTCGCGCCCCACGCAAAGGCCACGCCGACACCCATAAACATGAGGCCGGAAAAGAAATCTTTTTGACTTTTAATATTCACTCAGCTGTCTCCTGTCAACAAAAACCACCCCCGCGTGGCAGTGTGCCACAAAGACAGTGGCACCCAAGAGTGGAACTGTCGGCTTCAACGTCGGCTGTTTTGTTTCTCTTCGCGCTCACGCTCCATTTCCTTGAACCGGATGCACTCCGGCGTATGCCGGTAACGGTCGGTAAGGCACTGCTCGGCAATACAGGTAATCTTAAAAATGAATACCCGGTCTTCACAGACCTGCCCCGGCATGGATGGGCCCTGTCCGCGGCCTTGGGCTGGGGCAGTCGCAGCGGTCATCGCTTCGCGTTGTGTGTCCTGCGCCGGCACCGGCTGCGCGGTCGTTGGTGGTGTCAGGGGCGCCGCCGTTACGGTAGTACTGGTCTTGGCCTTGTTGATGGGTTTGGACGCGGCCGACAAAACAGCTGAAGCAGGCCTGTAAGTGGTGGCCGCCACTGGGGCGGATGCCAGCAGCGCCGGCGGAGTGGCAGCAAGCTGCTTAGCCTGACTTGCCGTGGGCTCTGACGGCAACGCAACGGGTGCAGTCACATCTGCTTGAGGCGCAGCAACAGATTTCTGGCCTTGCTGAACCAATGCGCCTGGCTTAAAAAAAAGAAACAGCGCGACCACGCCAAGCAACACAACCCCGCCAATTAGCAGCGACGAAATCTTTCGAACCTTTGGCGTCCCGTATGGTGTTTCCGTGGCCAAAGTAGCCACTTCCGACTGGACATCAGGAAGGGTCTGATTCGGTGTTTGCTGGGGTCGTGTGGCAATGTAGCTTCCTACCGTCGACTCAAATCCTGAGTCAGTTGCTAGTGAACGGTATTGCGGCTGCGTCTTGGCATCCTGCAAAGCGTCCCCCGCTCCCAACTGGTACACCTTGGTCTGGGCACGGCGGGCGTAAATACCAGCAGGGAAAAGCGCCAGAAACCTCAAAAAATCCTTTGGATCGGCTGAATCCCTAACCTCATTCCAGGCGCCCAGTTCGGCCTCATGATTGACCGTCGTGTTCAACGCCACGTCAACACTCGGCCCAAATATGCCGGTGCTCGAACCATCCCGCAAGGTTGCCGAAGTTGGTGCAGGCCTGTTGGCCAGAAACTGACCAAGCTCTGCCGCAACGTCAGCGCCCTGCGTCCCCTCGGTTACGTTCATTTGCTGTGCCACCGCACGCAATGCCACTGCAAAATCCCGTGCGGTTGCATACCGCGCATCGGGGTCTTTGGCCATGGCACGCGCCAAAACCTCATCCATTGCAGCAGGCACCTTGGGATTGACACTGCTGGGCGGACTCGCCTCATGGCCTACGATCTGGTGAATAACAACGAATTGGTTTTCTCCAGTAAACGGCATAGTGCCTGTCAACAATTCATACAGCACCACTGCAGCCGAAAACACATCCGATCGCGAGTCTCCGCGCAACCCCTTGGCCTGCTCGGGCGACATGTATTTGGGTGTACCAACCGAACTACCGACCTGTGTCAGGTTGGTCTCGTCAGGCTCCTCAATTCGGGCCACGCCAAAATCGGTTAACTTGATTCGACCAGTTACCTCCATCAACATATTGGCGGGCTTGATGTCCCGGTGCACTACGTTCTGACGATGCGCGTGGTCCAGCGCCATCAGCAGTTCATGCACCATCACAATGGAAGATCGAACCGAAAACCGTGCACCACACTCCAGATGCTGCTTGAGGTCTTCCCCCTGAATGAACTCCATAACCAGATAGGCAATGCCGTCGTCCTGGCCGGAATCAAAAACACTGACGATGTTTGGGTGGTGCAATCGGGCGGCCGATCGTGCCTCGGTACGAAAGCGGCCCTCATATTCAAGGGCGGCCTCGGGGGTCAGGCTCTGAACCCGAATGGTTTTAATGGCTACCACACGGTCCAGGTTGGGGTCTCGCCCCTCGTAGACGACGCCCATCGCACCCTTTCCCAGCACGCGAATAATGTCGTATCTGCCTAGTTTTTCAATATCAGCCATGCCCCGCCCGGAACCCAATGTATGTGTGAAGACCCGATCCTATGGGCCATGCTAGCAGACACTGGAACAAAGGTCACCCCTTCCAATCTGCCTTCCAGTGTTCCGTATGGACGTCAAAGGCGCGTTCTGTCGCGTTCTATTGCCACCCACTGGGTAACCCGATACGATGGATACACCACTGCCTCTTTGTGCCGGACTGGCCCTACACCCCTGAGTTGAAAGTTGATTGATGCCTGCTGTTGTCTTTGCCGATATCGTTGGAAGCACCAGTCTTTTCGAAAAAATGGGCGACACCAACGCATCGGCTTTGATGACCCAGTTGACCGGAGTTCTGAGCAAAGTATTTGAACAACACAACGGTCGTGTGGTGAAAATGCTGGGCGACGGTGTATTTGCTGTCTTTCCGCAAGCTGGGGACGCCGTCGCGGCCTGTGTTAACTTGCAGGCCCGATTTAAGGCGCAACCGGTAGTGCCCTTCGGTGACGGGCGAGCCATTCAGATGCAAATGGGCGTTGAGTCTGGCGAACTGGTAGAGATTGAGGGTGACTGCTTCGGCGATGCAGTCAACAGTGCGGCACGGTTGGCAGACCTGGCAGGTGCCGAACAGATCTTGACCACCCAAAACGTGTGGAACGAAATCCTGGCATCCCAACGTCCTGCACTGCGCAGCCTCGGACCAATGCACCTGCGTGGAAAAGCGCAAGCCACCCACATCTACCGCGTCGAATGGCAGACAGGGCGCGACACGGACGCCACGGCCATGGGTGCATCCATGTACGCGCCGGCCAAGCATCAAACCCTGGCTTTGACCATGAACGGGCGCACCCAAGTTTTTGACATCACTGCCACTGGCATCACGCTGGGACGTTCCACCGAAGCAACGCTCCCCGTACTAGACCCGCGCGTCTCCAGGGCACACGCCACCATCACCAATCGTGCGGGACAAATTGTGCTGACGGACGCATCCAGCTTTGGAACCTGGGTGTACTTTGGCAACCAGACAGAGGCCGTGGCATTGCGGCGTACCGAGTGCTATCTGGTGGGCTACGGCCAAGTGTCACTGGGCTGCAAAATTGATGCAGACAAAGCGCCGATTATCGCGTTCGAGGTCAGCTAAGCAGTTTAATCAGAGAGTCAGGGTGTATGCCCCATCCAATGAGCCCTGACAGGCCCATCAGCACACCAAAACCCGAGGGAACCAATGCCAACAGGAAGAGCCAAGGAAGTTGTGTGAGCGAGGCAACAGCCAGCAAAGAAATGGCAATGGCAATCAGAGCGTCAGACAGGTCAAACTGATCATCCTTGAAGTTCAGCGCATCATAGGTTGATTGGTCTTTTTCGGCCTGCGTCTTCAGTTCATCCTTCTTCTGGTGCTGCTCTTTGGCCAGGGCTTCATACAACCCGATCTGCTCCTGGTAGGCAGACGCCAACTTGGGTGGCGCCGCTGCTGCCTGCAAGCGCAGTTGCACTAGTGTGGACTTGGCCACTTCTTCCCGGATATTGCGTGCCTGATAAAACTGCCAGTGGTCCAGCTTGTCGGCCTGCGCCTGTTGCATGGCCTGGACGATGTTGTCGTCCTTGACTTTGCAAATACCCATAAAGGTAGCCAACAGCGCCACCGTAATTGCCACGGCAGGGTTGAGCCAATGGTTCTTTTGCGGCTTTTCATCGGCCTTGGCTGATTCAACTGCGTTCAGGGGATCAATATCCACGGTGTCTCCTTCAATTCAACTTTTCCGCTCGCATACACGTTCGGTTCGAAACGCGACACTGGCGTCGATGAGGCGCAGGGTCCTTGCATCGTCATACACAATTTCGGAAGGTGGCATGTAACCCAGTTGAGCCACGGCATTGGGCAAGCCCTCCCAGGAAATTTTTCCATTCAGAAAATCGCCGTACAAGGTCACGGTGCTGGTGCGCAGCTGGACAACATCCATGCCATGGCGAAAGACCATGTTAAATGGCGAAGGAAATCCTTTGCACACAAATGAATCCAAGTCCGTAGGACGCGGCATAAGCCCCCCGTTTTGCACCGCCCGGGTCACAATGAACCCAATCGTCCCGATCACGCAAATCGCAATGATGGGCAGCACGATAGTGGGCAAAATGGCACCACTTTTGATGAGCGCCATGAGGGTCTGTAGCTGACCCGCTGGTTGATTTGACCCAGGTGTAGTCGATGTTTTTGATTTCATGCGGTAGCGATCCGTTTCAAGTCAGTGGTGGCGTGGAAGTCAAAACCTCTTCAATTACAGTTTGCCCTTCAGCCACGCGCAGGGCACCAGCCAAACGCAAGGGGCGCATGCCGTCCGCTATGGCCTGACGGCGCAAAGCGTCGATGCTGGGGTCGCCCGTAACTTTCACCTTGAACGCATCCGTCACCGTGAGCAATTCATACAAACCCATGCGACCCATAAAACCGGTCATTCGGCAATCCACGCACCCGACGGGCTTGTAGGGTTTGTAGCCGCCATTGATCTGCCAGGGCTTGATCAACTCGGCCAGTTGATCGCGGGTCGACTCTTCGTCCCTCACCTTGCAGTTCTTGCACAGCGTGCGCACCAGTCGCTGCGCCAACACACCGAGCAAGGTCGCATTGATGAGGTACTGTGGAATACCCAACTCCATCAGGCGCGTCACGGCCGATGGCGCGTCATTGGTGTGCAGGGTCGAAAACACCAGGTGGCCGGTCAGCGCCGCCTGCACCGCCATTTCGGCAGTCTCCAGGTCACGGATTTCGCCCACCATGATGATGTCCGGGTCCTGGCGCATCAGGGCGCGCAGGCCCTGCGGAAAACCAAAATCAAGCTGCGGTTGAACCTGCGTCTGGTTGAACGCGGGCTCGATCATTTCAATCGGGTCTTCCACCGTGCTGACGTTGACCTCTTCGGTTGCCACCCGCTTAAGCGTCGCGTACAAGGTCGTTGTCTTGCCGGAGCCTGTGGGTCCGGTAACCAGAATGATGCCGTGGGGACGCTTGACCAATGCCTCCCATCGCTGACCATCGTGGTTGGAAAAGCCCAGTGCATCAAGATCCTTGACGGTGTTGTCGGGATCAAAAATACGCATCACCATTTTTTCGCCAAAGGCGGTAGGCAGCGTCGAGATCCGCATTTCGATTTCGTCACCACCCGGGTTGCGGGTCTTGATGCGTCCGTCCTGCGGGCGTCGGCGCT
>JBAWYQ010000013.1:0-37732 GCA_037143475.1 Burkholderiales bacterium
CGACCAGCACGTTTTCGCTGGTGGCCTCTTCCATAAAGCCGGCCGGTGCCACGATGGGCAGCTTGCGCGCAGCCACTTCTTCGGGCGTTGTGATGCCCAGCACGCCGCCGTAGTGGTCGGCATGGGCATGGGTAAAGATGATGGCCGACACCGGCTTGTTACCCAGGTGCTTTCTAGCAAATTCCAGCGCCGCTTTGGCGGATTCGCGGGCCGTGAGAGGGTCTACCAGAATCCATCCGGTCTTACCCTCGATCAGGGTCATGTTGGCAATGTCAAATCCGCGCAACTGGTAAACACCGTCCGTAACCTTGTACAGGCCCACGTTGGCATTCAACTGCGCGTGGCGCCACAGACTGGGGTTGACGGTATCCGTGGCCTTTCCGTCCAGAAAGCTGTAGGCGTCAAAGTCTTTCAGCACCGTGCCATCCGCTTGCACGAGTTTGCCCGTGGGCTTGGCGATAAAGCCGCGTTTGGCGTTGTCAAAGTCCTGCTGGTCACCAAGGTTCAGGCTTTTGGCGAACTCGGCATTGGCGGCCACGGTGGTGGGCGTGGCGTCACCTGAAGCGCCGCCGACCCCGCTGGTTTTGCTGCAGCCAGTTGCCAAGGTGAAGAGCGCTGCCGCCAGCGCGATATTGATTTTTTTCATGTAATGTTCTCCTCGTTGTTTTGATGGGTCGTGACCGGTGAATTAGTTGCCTGTGCGAATCAGATCGGCACATTTTTCGCCAATCATGATGCTGGGCGCGTTGGTGTTTCCACCTATGAGTGTGGGCATGATGGATGCATCGGCCACGCGCAAACCGGCTATGCCCTTGACGCGCAGTTGTGCGTCCACCACCGCCATGGGGTCACTGTCCGGCCCCATCTTGCAAGTGCCTACCGGGTGGTACTGCGTATCGGCCCGGTTGCGGATGTCTTGCTCCATGGCTTTGGCGTTATTGATATCGACGGGGTACAGCATCTTGCCCCGTACGCTGTTGAATGCGCCGGACTCCATCAGGCGCTGCTGCGCCTGGCCACCCTTGATCAGCAACTGCAGGTCGCGCGCGTCGGATAAAAACTGCGGATCAATGACGGGTGCCACGCGCGGGTCGGCGCTCTGGATGCCCACGGTGCCACGGCTGTAGGGGCGCAGCACGTCCACATGGCAGGAGATGCCGTGGCTCAAATGCGCCTTGCGCGCGTGGTCATCCACCAGTGCGACGACAAACACCAGTTGCAAATCGGGAATAGCGACGTCTGGCGCGGACCGGAAAAAGGCGCCGGCGGTTGCGATGGTGCTGGTAATCATGCCGGAGCGCTGTTTGCGCCACTCCAGCATGGCGCCCATGATCTTGCCCATGCCCTGGAGCGATGCGCCAAATGATGCGGTGTTGCCGGGGACTTTCCAGCTTTGAACGTAGTCAATATGGTCTTGCAAATTCTTGCCCACGCCAGGCAGTTCGTGCTGGAGTGTGACGCCGGCCTTTTGCAGGTCGCCTGCAGCGCCTATGCCGGACAGTTGAAGTAACTGGGGAGAGCCGAAAGCACCGGCGGACACGATGACTTCGCGGCGTGCACGCACTGTCTGCAACTGGTTGCCCTGGTAGAACTGCACGCCGGCGACGCGGCGGTCTTTTAGTTCCACTTTGGCGCTGACCGCGTGGGTGATGACCTTCAGGTTTGGGCGTCCCAGGTTGGGCGTCAGGTAGCCCTTGGCCGCGCTGCAACGCTCACCGTTCTTGTGGGTCACCTGGTACAGAAAACTGCCGTCCTGGGTGGCGTCGTTGTAGGCGGCATTCAGTGGCATGCCGTTTTGCGCCGCGGCGTCCAGAAACATCTGGCTCAAGGGGCTGTCAAAGCGTGGATAGGTCACGTTTAGCGGGCCACCCTGGCCGTGGAAGTCGTTCTGAAACTGTTCGTTGTGTTCCGAGCGTTTGAATAGAGGCAGTACTTCGTCATAGCTCCATCCGGCGTTGCCCAGCTCGGCCCAATGGTCATAGTCCCAGCGGTTGCCGCGCACATACAACATGGCGTTGATGGAGCTGGAGCCACCCAGCGTCTTGCCGCGGGGCTGGTAGCCCTTGCGACCATTCAGACCAGGCTGCGGCACCGTCTCATAGGCGTAGTTGTTGATCTTGGTCGGCACCATGGCCACTACGCCCGCTGGCGCGTGGATGAGCACACTACTGTCCGGGCCTCCGGCTTCCAGCAGACACACAGTGGTGGCGGGGTCTTCGCTCAGGCGGGCGGCCAATACGCAACCGGCTGAGCCAGCCCCGACGATCACATAGTCGAATTCTGCTATTTGCATTGTTGTCTCCTCTTTGGGGGTCCGCGATTGTTGAAGTTACGGGGAAATACGTCCAATGCATATTTCGTGCAAAATCAATGCATCCAATGAATGACATTCCATAGAAAGCCCTTCCATGGACCTCAAACGTCTCAAGCACCTGGTAGCCCTTGCAGATAACCGCAATTTCGGCCGTGCAGCGGTCCTTTGCCATTTGACTCAGTCGGCCTTCAGCCGCAGCATTCAGGCGGCCGAAGAAGAAATGGACTTGCTGCTGTTCGACCGCGGGACAGTTGAGGTGACCTGCACGGATGCAGGCACGTTTGTTGTGGAGCGGGCCCGCAAACTGCTGTTTGAAAACAGCTGCCTGGAGCGCGACGTCAGTCTGTACCGCGAGCGTCTGATTGGCGATCTCGCCTTTGGCGGGGGGCCTTACCCCGCAGCCACTATCGTGCCACCGCTGTTGACGGAAATTCGCAACCGGTATCCGGGTGTGGGTGTGCGGGTGGAGGTGAACAACGCCGACCACCTTGCCGCGCACTTGCGTGCTGAGGAGTTGGATTTCTACATCGCCGATCTTCGCAATGTGGTGGCCGCCGCCGATCTCACCATTACCCGGGTGGCCAAACTGTCTGCTGGGTTCTACGTGCGCGCCGGGCACCCGTTGCTGGGCCAGGCCAACGTGACGGGCGCATCGTTGCTGCCCTTTGGCATCGCCAGCGTGCACCTGCCCGAAGCGGTGCAAGTAGGCCTGGGCGCGCTGATGGGGCTTGGCGATGGAAAACGTGTGCCGCTGGCCGTGGAGTGCGATGATTTAGGTCTGCTGAAGTCGCTGGCCGAGACCACCGACACGGTGATTGGCTCTACCGATGCCGGTACGGTGCAAGACGTCGCCAGCAAGCGGCTGGTTCGCCTGAACGTGACTGATATACCGCCGCTATTTGCCGACATGGCCATCGTGTCGCTCAAAGGCAGAAGCTATTCCCCCATGGCGCAGTTCGCGGTGGACTTCATTGTTCGCCAGGCCCGGGCCCTGGTGCCCGTTTGAATTCGGTGACAGCCGATAATGGCGCGCTTACAACCCCCAGAAATTATGAAATTCAAGAACATGTTGCGTACGGCTTTGCTGGCACTGCTGCTTCACACCGTGTCCGGTGCGGGGTCCGCCCTGGCCCAGTCGCAGCAGCCTCAGCCGCAACCCACCCTGACCCAGGTGTATGCCCTCACGAACGCCCGCAAGCTTGACCGCGCACAGGTGCTGATGGATCAGGTGCTGGCGCGCGAACCCAATAGCGCCGAGGCCCACTTTGTGCAAGCCGAATTGTTTGCCCGCATGGGCGAGTTGGCGCATGCACGCGCCAGCCTTGCCACCGCAGAAAAGCTGGCCCCGGGCCTGGGCTTTGCGCGTGCCGAGTCCGTGCAGGCCCTGCGCAGCCAGACGGCGGAGCCGAATCTGGTTGGCGCCGGTCAGGGGCTGACCTTTCACCGTGGGCTGACCCCAGCTGGCAGCGCCAATACTTCGCTGGCATCGGCTGGCTGGACCCTGCTGGTTGTCGGTGGTGGGCTGGTGGTGGGCTTTGTTCTTTACCGGCGCCGGTCACGCAGCCAGCGCGGCCCCGAACAACCACCAGAGTGAGCGCCCGACTGTCAGCTTCACGAAGCTTCGCGCCGTACACTGCCTTGAACTGTACAGAGAGGCACCTGACTATGACGAACGCTATCCATGCAACGCTGATCCCCGGCGACGGCATTGGCCCTGAAATTGTTGACGCAACCCTGGCCGCACTGGACGCGCTGGGTGCGCCTTTTGTCTGGGACCGCCAGATTGCTGGTCTGGGCGGCGTGCAAGTGGCCGGCGACCCGCTGCCCACTGCTACGCTGGACAGCATCCGGCGCACGCGCCTGGCACTCAAAGGCCCGCTGGAGACCCCCTCGGGCGGCGGCTATCGCTCGTCGAATGTGCGCTTGCGTGAAGAGTTTCAGCTGTACGCCAATCTGCGCCCGGCTCGCACCATCGTTCCCGGCGGACGTTTTGACAAGATTGACCTGGTGGTGGTGCGCGAAAACCTTGAAGGCCTGTACATCGGGCACGAGCACTATGTGAAGATCGATGAAGACCCGCACGCTGTGGCCATGGCCACCGGTATCAACACCCGCGCCGGTAGCCGCCGCCTGCTGGAATATGCGTTTGAACACGCTGTGACCACCGGGCGCAAAAAGGTCACCATCGTGCACAAGGCCAACATCATGAAGGCGCTGACCGGCATCTTTCTGGAAACCGGGCTGGAGTTGTATGAGCGCAAGTACAAAGGCAAGTTTGAGTTGGACACGGTCATCATCGACGCCTGTGCCATGAAGCTGGTGCTCAACCCCTGGCAGTTCGACATGCTGGTGACGACCAACCTGTTTGGCGACATCTTGTCTGACCTGGTGGCCGGTCTGGTGGGTGGCTTGGGTATGGCACCCGGGGCCAACATTGGTGCCGATGCAGCCATTTTTGAAGCGGTGCACGGCTCTGCGCCTGACATCGCGGGCAAGGGCATTGCCAACCCCATTGCCCTGATGCTGGCTGCCGCCATGATGCTGGACCATTGCAAACTGCCTGACATGGCTACCCGTTTGCGGGTCGCCATTGATCAGACGCTCAATCTGGACAATATTCGCACTGGCGACCTGGGTGGCAAGGCCGGTACAGCTGAATTCACCAAGGCGCTGGTCAGTCGTATCAAAGGCTGAACGGGCCGCGAAGGTGTTTCGCGCGATCAGGTTTCGAACACGCCTTCCAGCGAGTTGAAACCCTTGATCTCGATCGGGTTACCCGACGGGTCACGGAAAAACATGGTGGCCTGCTCGCCGGGGTCACCGGCAAACCGGATGTGAGGCGGTAGCTCAAACTGGACACCCTTGGCCGTCAGCCGTTCGGCCAACGCCTGCCAATCGCGCATCTGCAAAATAGCGCCCAGATGGGGCATGGGCACCATGTGCTCACCCACCTTGCCGGTGTTGGTTGTGGCAAAAGGTTCGCCCAGGTGCAGCGATATCTGGTGGCCGAAAAAATCAAAATCGACCCAGGTTTCCGTGCTACGCCCCTCGTTGCAACCCAAAACGGTGCCGTAGAAGTGGCGCGTGCTATCCAGGTCGCGCACATGGAATGCCAGGTGAAACAGGGACTTCATGGTGTATCTCGGTGATGGGTGCATTTTGGTTCGAACGATTAGCATAGGCTTAGCGTCCAGCTTTTGCACAAATTGCCAATTTTTGGAGTCCACATCATGCCGCGTTTTGCCGCCAATCTCAGCTTTCTATACAACGAGCACGTTTTTCTGGATCGCTTCGCTGCCGCTGCCCAGGACGGCTTTCAGGCGGTGGAATACCTGTTTCCCTATGCGTTTTCCGCGCGAGATCTGGCGCAGCGCCTGGCTGACCACGGCCTGCAGCAGGTGCTGTTCAACGCGCCGCCCGGCGACTGGGACGCCGGCGAGCGTGGTCTTGCCTGTCTCCCCGGGCGTGAGATGGAGTTTCGTGACGGTTTTGTCCGTGCGCTGGACTATGCCCACACGCTGAATTGCCCGCGCATTCACGTCATGGCCGGGCTGGTGCCTTCGGGTTTTGAGCGCGCTGCGCTGCAGGCCACCTACGAGGCGAACGTGGCTTGGGCTGCAGGAATGGCCGCCAATGCAGGGCGTGATGTACTGATCGAACCCATCAACACCCGTGACATTCCGGGCTTCTTCCTGAACCGGCAGGACGAGGCGCATCGCATCGTGCAGCGCATTGGCGCACCCAACCTCAAGGTTCAGTTCGACCTGTTCCACTGCCAGATTGTCGAGGGCGATGTGGCCAGCAAGATTCGCCAGTACCTGCCCACCGGGCGCGTAGGGCATTTGCAGATTGCCGGTGTACCCGAGCGCCATGAGCCCCATGCGGGCGAGTTGAATTACGCCTACCTTTTCCAGGTGATCGACGAGGTGGCTATGCAGTGTGATTGGACCGGCTGGGTTGGCTGCGAATACCGGCCAGCGCTCGGTGCGGCTGACGGAGCAACCTCGAAAGGGCTGGCCTGGATGAAGGCCTTGACGGAATCTGTCAATTGATTACGGGTAAAAATCGGGTCTAGCCCCCGCAAATACTGCGTGAACAGCTATAAAAATAATAGCATTGTCAGCCGACAACTGCTGTCGCCGTGCGGAGCCTGCGGGCTGCATCTTCGGCTCTGGCGTCGTCAATTTCGCGCAGCACGGCTTGCATGTCTACGTCAGCGTGCTTGCGCTCAAAGTGGCCGGTAAGCGGGGTGTCATTACTGAGCAAGCCGCCTTGGTACAGGCTCCAGATCTCGGGGCCATAGTCCGTGCGCAGCAAGGCAGGCGCAAACTGGCCAAAGAAGTCGCGCAGATTGTTCACATCGCGCAGCAGCATGCGCTGCGCATGGTTGTTGCCGGCGGCGTCTACCGCTTGGGGTAGGTCAATGATGACCGGTTCGTCCACCCCATCGGCACCATCTATGCCTGGCGTGTGGGCCAGCAGGATGTTGAATTCGGACAAGTCCCCGTGCACCACCCCTGCGCACAGCATGCGCACCACCTCGGCAATCAGCGTGGCGTGGTGGGCCAGGGCCTGTTCGGTAGTGAAAGCCACGTCGTTCAGGCGCGGGGCGGCGTCGCCATCGGCGTCGGTTACCAGTTCCATCAGCAGCACGCCGTCGTGAAAGTTGTACGGCTGGGGCACGCGCACGCCAGCGGCGGCCAGGCGGTAGAGCGCATCCACCTCTGCGCTTTGCCAGGCGGCCTCCTGCTCTTGCCGGCCAAACCGGCTGCCCTTGGCCATAGCCCGGGCCGAGCGCGAGTTTTTGACCTTGCGGTTTTCGGTGTAGTCCACCGCCTGGCGAAAGCTGCGGTGGGTGGCCTCTTTGTAGATCTTGGCGCAGCGCGTCTCGTCGCCAATGCGCACCACAAAAACCATGGCCTCCTTGCCGCTCATCAGTTGGCGAACTACGGTGTCGATCAGGCCTTCTTCAATTAGCGATTGCAGTCTGGGAGGTGGTTTCATGTAGTGGTGTTTGGGCGTGCGGACACCGGGATTGTGACCTGAACGCGCAAGCCCTAACGTTCGTCGCGGAAATCCCGGCGGTGTTCACTTCGACGCTCGTCACGGTGTCCATAAGGACGTGCTTCGAGTTGGCGATAGTAGTCTGGGCCCCGAAGGTGCTGGCTGTGGTTCTCCCACCAGCGGTTGTTCTGTTCGACCCGCACAAAGTGCACCGGGTGCCCGCAGGCGTTGTAGCGAGCGCAGTGGCGACCCCAGTCGCGGTGTTCTTCCTGCGGCACATTCAGGTACATGACTGGCGCGCCATACACCGGCTTGCCGAAAATGACCGGTTGGGCATTCCAGACAGGGGGCGGCGGGTTATTGCCAAGCGATACCTGACCGAAAACACCCGGGGCAAACGCGCCACCCACGGTGACATTCACATACGCCTGTGCTTGCGCCGCACCGGCAAAGCTGAGGGTGAGTGCCACTGCCGCTAGCACCTTGGAGGGACTGAAATTCATGGTGTATCTCGTACAACAACAGTCGCATAGGCTCCGACCGTCTTGAGCACGCCCTGGTTTTTGCCTGGGGTTGTATAGGTAACGGTGGGCGCTCGACCCTGTTGACGCCACTTACCTTTCTTTACAAGTCGCCGCTGGTGGAATGGACCCTAACGCACCAGCACCGACCAACCTGCCTGTCGATTGACCTTGTTGTTTTCATACTCCCACACCGTGCCACAGCGCTCGCAGCGGTACTTGGTGATGGTGACCGTGCCGTGCTTGTGCGCCACGTTGCGGTGGGTGCCTTGCATCAGTTCGGGGTGCCCTTTGGCTTTGCGCCAGTTTTGCTGTATGCCTGCACAGGAGTCACACATCTCCGCGGTTTTGATTTCGATCGGAGGTGTTTTGTCGTCGGTCATGGGTTTGTTCTTGAAGTCATGGGGCGATTGTCGCCGCGAGGAGTGAATTCGGCCAACGTAGGCCGCGCAAGCGCACATGCGCTTCGTCTTCATGTTCCACCGGTAACTGGTTCTTGGCCCGTAAATAGTGGTGGGTGAATACCTCCAGATACGCCTCCAGCGTTTGCGCCGCCAGATGCTCACCTACCAGGTCCATGCACAGGGCTGCCACCTCGGAAGTGCAAAAATGGTCATCACGGCGGGAGCGTCGCAGGCGGTAGCGTGAGATCTGTTCTGGCTGCAAACTCAGCACGGGGAGGTGGTCCAGATAGGGGCTTTTGCGGAACATCTTGCGCGCCTCGGGCCAAGTGGCGTCCAGCAGCACAAATAAAGGGCGTTTGGCCGACTGACTTGCTCGAGCGTTGCTGGACGCAACAGCGGTGACCACCCGCTCTGGCCCAACAAACTCCCCCGGAAACACCAGATACGGTTGCCATAGCGGATCGGCCAGCATGGCCAGCAGGGCGGGATCTACCTCGGTGCGTGCCCAGCCAAAGGCTGCCGTATCGGCCACTACATCGGCAATCAGCCAGCCCGTGTTGCTGGGTTTGAGTGGCTCAATGTCCGCCATGATCAGACACACGCCCGCGCGGGTTGGCACGATGGGACGTAGGGCACACATACAGTGGCTGGGGACCAACCGGCAACCCGCACAGCGAGCACCGTGCGGCCCACCCCGGGCGAGAAAGGGCTTTGCGCTGCGCGCCAATCGTGCAGCGCGCAGACGGGAAACAGCATGGGGTGCAATGACGCGGGGCATTCAGGGCTTTGGGTTGCGACTGTCTACATGTTCCAGCGCAAACATCGGCAGATCCGACTGCCGACTCAGCCACACGCCACCACCCAGTTCGGTAAACCGCTTTGACAAGCCGCTTCGGTACACGTGCGCCGGGTGCTTGAACAGGCGCGGGTCGGTTAGCGTTTCGTCCAAAATTTCCTGGTCCCAGTCTTCGCGTGTGACGGCCTCCATGTACAGCGCGCCATTGCACAGTTGGCCCAGGTTGCGCATGGCGACTTTTAAGTCCGTCTCGCACAGGTAGGGCAAAACGCCCTGGCAGATCACCAGATCAAAAGGGGTCTTGGCCTTGTAATCGACCACCGACCCGCGCTCCCAGCCAAAGCGTCCGCATAGATATTCGCTGTATTCCACGCCTTGAAATTGCGCGTGGGGGTAGTGCCGCTTGATCACATCGCGCCACAGCCCAATTCCGCAACCCACATCCAGCACACGCCGAACGGGCACCCGGACGAACTGCAGATAGCTGCACACAAAAGCACCCAGGCGCTCGACGTGCGCCGGGTCGACAACACTGGTTTTCTTGTTGAAGTAGAAGCGCTGGTAGTACGCCTCGTCGAACAAACTTCCGCTCGCAGATTTCACCCGGTTATTTCCAAACGGGTGCAGCGCATGCTACTTGGCAGGGCGGTGCAAAGCGCAGAGCTTGTTGCCATCAGGGTCCCGCAGATACGCCAGATAGAGCTTACCCACCGCGCCATCGCGCCAGCCCGGAGGGTCTTCGCACGTCGTTCCGCCGTTGGCCACGCCAGCGGCATGGAATTTATCCGCTTGTTCGGGCGACTCCATGTTGAATCCCAGAGTGCTGCCGTTGCCGTGCGTAGCAGGTTCGCCGTTGATGGGCGTGGTGATGCCGAACGTGCCCGTCGGGCTGCGGTAGAAATACCGGGTCTTGTTGGCAACGCCAGGGGCGATGCCCAGTGAGCCCAAGAGAGCATCGTAAAACTTTCTGGAAACCTCAAGGTCATTGACGCCGACCATTACATGACTGAACATAGCTTTCTCCGTTAAGCCCTCGTGGTGGGCAGTTTGATTTGATGCCATGTTAACGGTTGGTCGGCCGATCGAACGTTGAATAACAGGCCGGGTTCGATTTTCATGATCCTTTTGCAAACGAATCCGTAGGGTGGCAGTCACCTGGGCAAGGCATCCGGCTCCAATAAGGCATGGGGTGAAACATCACCTTCAGCCCCCGTGTAATAAGCACAAGTCGCTATCAAAAACATAGTAAGTGCGTCGCTGACGGGCACAGACCGTCAGAGGACCTGGTATGCGCCAAGTCAATACATGGCGAGATTCCCCTGAACGCGGTGCCTGGCTGGCATACCATCGGGCGCCCACTACGGGTCAAACCCTCCGAATTTGATTGATCCGCCTGAAGAACCATGAAATTCTCCCTCAAACCCTTGCTGCTGAGCGCGCTTCTTGTTGGTTGCTGCACAGGCGTTCAGTCCGCTGGGCCTGCCACTGCCGGGGCTCCTTCCAGTGCGGCCAATCACACGGTGCTGCTGGAAATCAAACCCGACCCCTGGCAAGTACGGCGCAAGCAGGTCATCGACCTGGTCGCCACCATTGTCAAAAGCGAATACAAAGACAAGGTTGCCAAGGATAAGTTCGACAAAATCCTGGCCAGCTTTGATAAAGACTTTGTCTCCATCACCCCAATGGAAGCGATGGATTTGCAGCGCATTTACTATGTACCGCTGTCCAAGCCGGTGGAGATGGAGAGCAACTTGGGCGTCGTCGTTGCGCTGGCTACGTTGGGCTGGTATGACGCGCTGCGTTTTGCTGACGCAAGCGGGCGTGCCGAGATTCAAGACAACGAAAGCTTCTTCCTGCGTGCGTTTACCGCTCCGGGCAGTAAGTCACTGGACGAAGTGGTCGCGTTCTTGAAAGACAAGCCGCTGGAGGCTGCGCGTGCGGTCAAAACGGGTACCGATGCCGCCCGCACGGTGCTGGGCCGCATCCACTATGACATCCATTGGCCAGCCTCCTATGGCTTGCTGCGTTCGCAATGTGCGTTGCAGCGGGAGCAAAACTGCAAACGCCCTATGCCACTGGCGCAGGATCAGTGGCCGGCCGCTTTTGAGGAGGCGGTAGCCGCCACCACACGCTATTACCGCGATAACAGCAAGCATTAATACCAGGTTCTACACATGTTCAAACTCACCCTTGCCGATTTCACCCTCGAACACTTCATGCAGCACTACTGGCAGCAAAAGCCGGTGGTCATTCGCCAGGGGTTCAAGAAATTTGTGGACCCTATTAGCCCTGAAGATCTGGCCGGTCTGGCGTGCGAAGAGCAAGTCGATTCACGGCTGGTCTACAAGAAGCGCGGCAAGTGGCAGGCCGAGAACGGACCCTTTGAGTCGTATGACCACATGGACAAGTCCGGCTGGTCGCTCATCGTACAGGCAGTCAACCACTGGTCGCCCGAGGTGGCGGAGCTGGTCAAACCGTTTGCGTTCATCCCGAAGTGGCGCCTGGACGATGTGATGATCAGCTACTCCACGCCCAAGGGCGGCGTAGGCCCGCACATTGACCTGTACGACGTATTCATCTGCCAAGGCTCCGGGCGGCGCCAGTGGCGCGTGGGTGACCGGGGCGAGCACCGTCAGTTTGCAGCCCATGCGGCACTGCTGCATGTGGACCCGTTCGAAGCGATCATCGACGTGGAGCTGCTGCCGGGCGACATTTTGTACATTCCGCCGGGCTTTCCGCATGACGGCGTGTCGCTGGAAACGTCCATGAGTTTCTCGGTCGGTTTTCGGGGCAAGTCGGCATGCGACATGCTCAGCGGCCTGGCCGACCATGTGATTGACAAGGAAATGGGCAGCACCCTGTTCAGCGACCCGGGTCGACCCATTCACAAGAATCAAGGTCAGATCAATGCCAGCGACTTTGCGCACATCAAGGCACAGTTGCAGTCCATCCTTGACGACGATACGCTGGTGGCCGACTTTGCCGGGGGCTTTCTTTCCAGAACCAAGTGCCAGCTCGATCTGCAGGCGCTGGACGAACCGCTGGATGAGGCCGACCTGCTTAACACCCTGAAGACGCAACCGCTGGTGCGCACCGGCGGCTTGCGCTGCTTCTATGTGGACCAGACGGCAGCCGACGGAGTTTGCTATGTGGATGGCGAGCGCCATGCCTTTGGTGCCAAAGCGCAGGTCGCTGCGAAGGCCTTGTGCGATCACGACACGGTCAGTCACACGCAGTTGCGCGGCGGTTTGAAGAACCCGGCGTTTGTGGCTGCGCTGACCCAGTGGGTGAACGCCGGATATTGGTACTTTCAGGATTGAGCGCCCCGGCACATCAGTGATGGGTCGGGTCAATGGTTTACCCGCAGCGCGGATTTACAGGCCTGTGCTAAGGTCTGCGGCTTGTCTTTTTTGACCTTTCCAAAAACCATGAAACGACTTCTCATTACCGCGGGCCTGTTGCTCTCGTCGGTGCTGTCACAAGCAGCACCAGTGGCTGTTAAAGGCTATGCCCACGTCAAAACCGCGGGCAGCATCGACGAATACACGCTGACATCCAATGGCTTGCAGGTCTTGCTGATGCCCGAGCATTCCAGCCCGACGCTGACCTTCATGGTCACCTACCGCGTGGGCTCCAAGAACGAAGTGACCGGCACCACTGGTGCTACGCACCTGCTGGAGCACCTGATGTTCAAGGGCTCCAAGAACCACACCCGCGCGAAGGGCAACAACGTAGACCAGTTGCTGGAGCGCACGGGTGCCAAGTACAACGCTACCACCTGGTTGGACCGCACCAATTACTATGAAAACATGGGCAGTGAGCACCTGGCTACCGCTGTGGACATGGAAGCCGACCGCATGCGCAACCTGCTGCTGCGCGAAGAAGACCGCAAGCCCGAGATGACCGTGGTGCGCAACGAATTTGAGCGGGGCGAGAACTCGCCCATTCAGGCGCTGTACAAAGAGATTTATCAGACTGCTTTCGTGGCCCACCCCTACCACCACAGCACCATTGGCCACCGGAGCGACATTGAAAAAGTGTCCATTGAGAAGCTGCGCGAGTTCTACAACACCTTTTACTGGCCCAACAATGCCACGGTGACCATCATTGGCGACTTTGAGCCCGCCCGGGCGCTGGAGTTGGTCAAGAAGTCGTTCGGTGCCTACCCGCATTCGCCCAAACCCATCCCTGCGCTGTACACCGAGGAGCCGGAGCAAAACGGTGCACGCCGTACGCTGGTCAAGCGCGCGGGTCAGCTGGGCGTGGTGGCCGTTGCCCACAAGATTCCGGCTGCTACCCACGCTGACTTTGCCGCCGTGATGCTGATGAGTGCCATCCTCGCCGATGGAAAAAACAGCCGCATGTACAAGGCGATCACCAACAAGAACCTGTCCACTGGCGTGGAAGGCGAGATGGGTATTTTTTCTGACCCATCCATGCACATCGTGTTCGCACCGTTGGCGCCTGGTGCCAAGCATGACGAGGTGGAGGCCATCATCGTGCAGGAGATTGAGCGCCTGAAGAAAGACGGCGTAACCGACGTGGAACTTCAGGCTGCCGTGGCCAAAAACGCTGCCGATGCCGCCTTCAAGCTTGATGGCTCGTTTGGCATTGCCGGCAACATCAATGAGTTCATCAGCGCGGGCGACTGGACCTTGTTCTACGGCCTGGACGAGGCCACCAAGAAGGTCACCGTGGCTGACATCCAGCGCGTAGCCAACAAGTATTTGACCGAAGACCACAGCACGACCGGCTGGTTCATTCCCACCAACGCGGGCGCTGCGGTAGCCGGCGCTGCTGGTGCGGCCAAGCCAGATGCCAAGACCGGTTTCAAAGAGTCGCTCGCGGACGGGCCCTATTACTACCGTGATCCGCGCCTCAACGCTGCTATGCAACCCGCCATGGCTGTGGACCATGAGGCGGCCGGTGGCGCAGCACCCGCTCAGACCGGCACCAAGATTGCCCCGAACGCCAGGCGCAGCAAAATTGCCGGCGTGGACGTCATTGCCTACCCCACGGGCGTGAAAAACGTCGTGACCGTGCGTGCATCCCTGCCGGCCGGCCGTTCGCAAGGCATGGCAGGCAATCCGGCCGTGGCAACGCTCACCGCCATGTTGCTTGACCAGGGAACCAAGACGCAAGACAAGTTCGTTATCGCCGAGAAACTCGAAGCGGTGGGTGCTGCTATCAACTTCCGGGTGGGTACCGACCTGCTGGACGTCAGCGCCAAGTCATTGAAGAAAGATGCGCCATTGTTGTTGAGCCTGATTGCCGAACAACTGCGCTCCCCGGCCTTCACGCCGGAAGAGTTTGCCAAGGCCAAGAAGCAGATGGCAGGCGGCCTAAAGCGCAGTCTGGAGAGCACGGATTTCCGCGCCGCAGACGCTTTTAACCGATTGACTTACCCCGTGGGCCATCCCAGTCGCTCAGTGGCACCCGACGACATGCTGGTCGCTATTGAATCGGCCACGCTGGAAGACGTGTTGGCCTTTCACAGGGCCAACTATGGCCCGACTGCCATGACGTTGGTGCTGGTTGGGGACCTCGATATGCCAGCCCTGCAAGCCGAGATCGCCAGGTCCTTCGCCGGTTGGACCGGCGGAAAAGCGGTGGTGCGCGCTGTCAAGCCCGCAGGCCCCGCCAAGGCATCTACACAAGATGTAGTCATGGACGGCAAGACCAGCGTCTCTGTCGTCATGGGGCAACCCAGTGGCCTGCGCTACAGCGACCCCGACTACCAGGCTCTGCGTCTGGCCACGGCCATTTTGGGTAGCGGCTTTACCGGGCGTCTGATGGCCAATGTGCGCGACAAGGAAGGTCTGACCTACGGTGTGGGTGCCAACCTGGCGGGCGACATGGTGAACGATGGCGACTGGCGTATCTCGGCCACCTTTGCGCCCGGTTTGCTGGACAAGGGCATTGCATCGAGTCAGCGTCAACTCAAGCTCTGGTATGACGCTGGCGCCACACCGGCCGAAATCAGCGCACGCAAGAGCAATCTGATTGGTTCGTTCAAAGTGGACCTGGCCACTACCGGTGGCATGGCAGGTGCTTTGCTGAGCGCCGTGAACCGGGGTTATGACGTGAACTGGCTGGACGAATTTCCGGCCCGGATCAATGCTTTGAGCGATCAGCAGGTGAATGGCGCGATCAAAAAATACCTCAAACCTGAAGGTATGGTACTGGTGCGTGCCGGCACCTTCGCGGGTGCCGCGTCGACGGGTAAATAGCCTTTCTGCAACGATGGCCCGCGACGCGTCGAGCCATTGGTGCGGCTCAGGGGTGGCACTTGTCACAGCAACCGAATTGGGGCACAGTCTCGCTTTGACATGACCCAACCGACAATGCGCAAACCCACCCTGTTGGTGGTGGACGACCAGCCCGCCAACATACAGGTTCTGCACCAGATATTCAAGGCAGACCACGAGGTGTACATGGCCACCAGTGGCGAGCAGGCGCTGGTCTTTTGTGCCAGTCAACTTCCCGACCTGATTTTGCTTGACGTCGTCATGCCTGGCATGAGTGGGCATGAGGTGTGTTCGCAGTTAAAGGGTGATGCGCGCACGCGTGATATTCCGGTCATTTTTGTGACGGGTCACAACAATCCGGAAGACGAGACCGAAGGGCTGCGGCTGGGTGCGGTGGACTTTATTCCCAAGCCGGTTAATGCGTCCATTGTGCGTGCGCGTGTGAACGTGCAACTGATGCTGCGCCAGTCGTTGCGTCAGGTGCAGGATCTCAACGAGACGCTGGAGGAGCGGGTCGAGCAACGTACGAGCGAGCTCCAGCAGGCGCTGCTAGAGTTGCGCCAGTCGCAGGACGATCTGGCACACAGCGAAGCCCGCGCTACGCTCAGTACATTGATTGCCAGTGTGTCGCATGAACTGGGCACACCCTTGGGCAACGGCAGAATGGTCGCAAGTACATTGGCGGAGCAGACACAGGCCATGGCGCAAGAACTGCGCTGCGGGCAGCTCAAACGTTCGGCGCTGGACACGTACGTGGGGCAAGTCTCTGACGGAGTTGGATTGCTGGAGCGCAATCTGGAACGTGCCGTGGAGTTACTGGGAAACTTCCGGCAAGTGGCTGCAGACCAGGCCAGCGAGCAACGCCGTGTGTTCAACCTGAGCACGGTGGTGGGCGAAATTCTGCATTCGCTAAGTCCCAGTTTGAAGCACCAACCTCACCGCATTGAGGTGGACATTGCGGATAACATTGTGATGGACAGCCAGCCGGGCGCACTGGGCCAAATCATTATCAACCTGGTCAATAACGCCTATTTGCACGCCTTTGAGGGGCGGACCAATGGTGTATTGACCATTGACGCACGACTCGCTGCCGACCAGGTGACATTGACGGTTGCTGACAACGGTATCGGAATGTCGCCGGAGTTGTTGGACAAGCTGTTCGAGCCATTTTTTAGTACCAAAATCGGCAAGGGAGGTACCGGTTTGGGTATGGCTATTGTTCAAAACCTGGTTTCGAAAGCGTTGGGCGGGCGCGTCAGTGTGGTCTCTGCGATGGGGCAGGGTACCCGGTTTGAACTCGTTTTTCCAAGGGTTTTGCCCGGGTAATTATTTTTACCAAGCATATGCTTGCTAAAAATAAATGAATTTGGTATCGTCGGTGCATGAGTACCGATTCAGACCTCGCGGAAGTCGACACCACGGCAAAAAGACCGCGGGGACGTCCCCGTAAAACAGTGGATGAGCGCGACGATGGCAACCGCCGCGTGGCGCTTCTGACGGCTGCGGCGTCTCTTTTTCGTCGCCAGGGTTTTGCAGCCACAACCACCCGTGATATTGCAGCTGCTGCGGGCATGCAAAGCGGCTCGCCGTTCTACCACTTCAAGAGCAAAGATGCACTGCTTTTCGCAGTGATGGAGTCGGGTATGCACGCGGCTCTTGCACGCCAGCGTTCTGCCGTGCAGGCGCCAGGCCATGCCGGTCTGCCGGCTCACGCGCAATTGCGACAGTTGGTGCAGGTGCATTTTGATGTGCTGCTTGGTCCGGGCAACGACTTTGTGCCGGTCATGCTGTACGAATCCCGTTCTTTACCTGCACGCCAGCGCAAGCTGTTGGCCCAACTCATTTCCGAATACGAATCACTTTGGACGCCGGTGCTCAACGCGCTGCGTGACAGCGGCCAGTTGCGCGCACCCGTGGGCTTGGCGCGACTGCTGATCTTGGGGGCATTGAACTGGTCAGTGCAGTGGTTTGACCCGAAGAAGGGCGCGTCTGTTCAGGATTTGACGGACGCCGCCACGGCCCTATTTCTCAACTGATTGAAAGTCTTCATGACCTATCGTTCTGTTTTTACACCCAACCTGTTCGCAGGTCAGCTGGTCATCGTCACTGGTGGTGGATCGGGTATTGGGCGTTGCGTAGCGCATGAATTGGCGGCGCTGGGCGCACAGGTGGCCCTGGTTGGGCGCAAGTTAGAGAAGTTGCAAAAGGTGGCAGACGAGATTGCTGAAGACGGTGGACGGGTCAGCTTTCAGGTTTGTGACATTCGCCAGGAAGAGCTTGTCAAGCAGACGGTTGCCGCCATCGTGGCCAAGCATGGGCCGGTCAACGGATTGGTGAACAATGCAGGCGGGCAGTTCATGACGCCGCTAGAGGCCATTACCGCCAAGGGGTGGGAGGCGGTGGTTAACACCAATTTGACCGGCGGTTTTTTGATGGCGCGTGAGTGCTACCTGCAAAGCATGAGCAAGAACGGCGGCAGTATTGTCAACATCGTGGCCGATATGTGGGGCTCCATGCCTGGCATGGGTCACAGCGGTGCGGCGCGCGCCGGCATGGTCAGCTTTACCGAGACCGCGGCGGTGGAGTGGGCTGCCAAGGGTGTACGCGTCAACGCGGTGGCGCCTGGCTACATTGCATCTAGCGGCATGGACAACTATCCCGTTGAGATGGCGCCGATGATTCGAGAGATGGCCAAGACCATTCCTGCTGGTCGCTTTGGCACCGAGGCCGAGACGGCAGCAGGGATTGTGTTTTTATTGAGCCCCGGCGCATCTTTTATCAGCGGCACCACGTTGCGTATTGACGGTGCCCGCCCGCAAGCCCGCGCTGGCTATCCCATGCGCGTGCCCGATGCCGCTGTGCAGGCGCGTGCTGCCGTCAAGCCCTTCGCCGGGTTTCATCGGGCACACACGCCTAAAGTCTTTCAAGTCTAAACACCAGCACCACCCAACACCTGCGCACCATGCAATTCACACACGAACACCACGAAATCCAGAAAACCCTTAAACGCTTCATTGACGCCGAAATCAACCCCCACGTGGACGAGTGGGAAGAGGCAGAGATGTTTCCTGCCCACGAAGTATTCAAGAAGCTGGGCAATCTGGGCCTGTTGGGCCTGACCAAACCCGAGACCTATGGCGGCGCCGGGCTGGACTACAGCTATGGAATGGTCATGGCTGAGGCGCTGGGGCACATCGACTGTGGTGGCATCCCCATGGCCATTGGCGTGCAGACCGATATGTGCACGCCCGCCCTGGCACGCTTTGGCAGCGAAGAGTTGAAGAAGGAGTTTCTGGCGGCCGCCATTGCGGGCGACACCGTGGGATGCATTGGCGTTAGTGAGCCGGGTGCTGGCAGCGATGTGTCGGCCATTAAATCCACCGCACGAAAGGATGGCGACGACTACCTCATCACAGGCCAGAAGATGTGGATCACCAACAGCCTGCAGGCCGACTGGATGTGCATGCTGGTCAACACGGGTGATGGCCCCGCGCACAAGAACAAGAGCCTGGTCATGGTGCCGCTGCGCGAGAACGGCAAGCTGCGTCCCGGCATTGAAGTGGCAAGCAAAATCAAGAAGATCGGCATGCACTCCAGCGACACCGGTCTGCTCTACTTTGACGATGTACGCGTGCCCCAACGCAACTTGATAGGCCAAGAGGGTGCGGGCTTTGTTTACCAGATGCAGCAGTTCCAGGAAGAGCGTCTGTGGTGTGCCGCCAGTTGTCTGCAAGCGCTTGGCAACTGCATCGAGTGGACGGTGGAATGGGCGCAGGAGCGCAAGATGTTTGGCTCAACACTGGCTGATCAGCAGTGGGTGCAGTTCAAACTGGCGGAGATGAAAACGGAAGTCGAATCTTTGCGCGCATTGACCTACCGGGCCTGCGAGCTGTATGTGGGAGGGCAGGACGTGCTGGAGCTGGCCTCCATGGCCAAGCTCAAGGCCGGGCGCCTGGGGCGTCTCATTCCCGATGGCTGCCTGCAGTTCTGGGGTGGCATGGGTTTCACCTGGGAGAACAAGGTTTCGCGCATGTTCCGCGACAGCCGCCTGGGCTCTATTGGTGGCGGCGCCGATGAAGTGATGATGGGCATCATCGCCAAGACCATGGGCGTGGCGAAGAGGAGAGCATGACATGCCATTGAATACGATAGATCAGGAAGACATCACTGCTGTGGAAGACGCCGCGCGGCGCTTCATTCAAACCGAAGTCAAGCCGCATCTGGAAGCGTGGGAAGAGGCGGGTGAAATTCCGCGCAGCCTCTACCAGCGTGCCGCCGATCTGGGCTGGCTTGCCATGGGCTACCCCGAGCAGTTTGGCGGCACACCCGCACCGTGGGCGCTGCGCAATGCCATGACGATCGCGCTGGCCCGCACGGGCGGCAGTGGCGGGCTGATGGCCGCCCTGTTCAGCCACAACATTGGCCTGCCACCGGTAGTGCGCCACGGCAGCGCGGCCTTGCAGCAAATGGTGATACCCGATGTGCTGGCGGGCAAGAAGATTGCCGCGCTGGCCATTACCGAGCCGGGCGGTGGAACCGATGTATCGGCACTGAAGACAACGGCTCGGCTGGAAGGCGATCAGTATGTAGTGGACGGTGAAAAGGTCTTCATTACCTCCGGTGTGCGCGCCGACTGGATCACGGTGGCGGTTCGAACCGACCTGAAAAACAAGGGCCCCATGGGCATCTCCATGTTGATGGTGCCGGGTGACGCGGTGGGCCTGACACGCAGCCCGTTGAAAAAGATGGGCTGGCTGTGCTCGGACACTGCGCAGATTCGCTTTGACAGCGTGCGGGTACCGGCCAGCAACCTCGTGGGTGAAGAGGGCTCGGGCTTTAAGATCATTCTGACCAACTTCAATGGTGAGCGCCTGTCCATGGCGGCCATGGCCTTGGGATTCTCGGAGTGCTGTTACGACGAAGCGCTTAGCTGGGCGCAGCAGCGTAAGACCTTTGGCAGCGCGCTTATAGACCACCAGGTGATTCGCCACAAGCTGATGGATATGAAGATGCGTATCGAGTCCTCCCGCGCCTGGTTGAATGCCGTGTCGGCCCGCGCCGATGCGGGTGATCGCGGAGATAAATCGGCAAAAGGTGCCGAATGGGTAGCGCAGGTTTGTCTGCTCAAGAACCACGCCACGCAGACCATGCAGTATTGCGCCGACCAGGGCGTGCAGATTCTGGGCGGCATGGGCTATATGCGCGGCACGGCCTGCGAGCGCATCTACCGCGAAGTCAAGGTCATGATGATTGGCGGTGGCGCCGAAGAAATCATGAAAGAGTTGGCCTCCCGTCAGTTAGGTTTGTGATACTGATTCATGTCTAAAACACCACAAAGTACAGTGGACGGAGCGTCCGTCGAGTTTGAGCCCGAATTTATCAAGGGATTGAAAAAGATCTTTGAAGAATCCATCGTTTTCAACACGGTGTTGGGGTTAAAAATTGCGTCCATCACACCGCAACGCGTGGTGGCGCACATTGCCATGAAGCCCGAACTGGTGGGCCACTACAGCTACAACCGCATCCATGGTGGCGTGATCAGTGCCGGGCTCGACGCCATGGGTGGCCTGGCCGTCATGGCCGCCATCGGCGCGCGCCACATGGACGAGCCACCCCTGCAGCGCCTGCACCGCTTCAGCAAGCTGGGCACCATTGACTTGCGGATCGACTACCTGCGCCCGGGCATCAGCGAGCGCTTTGAACTGCGCGCCGAAGTCATGCGCCTGGGCTCACGTGTAGCCTCTACGCGAATGGAGTTTCTGGGAGCGGACGGCAAGCTGATGTCAACCGGCGCTGGCGCTTACATCGTTTCCTGACTCGCTGCATATTTAATAGCTGCATAGGCTTATTCGATGGGGCATAGAGAGCTATTCGAGTGACATATTTCTTGCTGGCCGCCAACGTATTCGGTCTGAAATGCAAAAGCCCCACATACGAGCGGGGCTTTTTAGGTTGCTGTATTTCTACAGCTTTTGACGTTACGGGGCGGTAACGTAATCCGGGCTCTAAAAGACCGGTTGTTGGGTGAAGTTGTTGTACATATTCTCTATACAGACCGCCTTTCACAAGGGTTTCTTTGTGAGCTTCTTGAGCCTCCAAAGACTTCCCTCATGAACCAACTATAGGACGTAGTTTGGAGATTACAAGGCTAATTTCAACAATCGACTAAGATTTGAGAATCCCAGGCTTCACCGCCATGGGTGACCTGCCTTCGAGGCATTGGAGTTTGACTCCTCGTATGCGCCGACAGGTTTTCTACTATTTAACGGAGTCCCTTTATGAACACCGCACGTCGCACCCTGATCAAGGGCGCGGCAGTTTTGGGCGCGCTTTCTGCCGCGTCCACAGCTGTCATTGCCCAGCCTTTTCTTTTTTCCCCCTCGACAGAACTGATGCCCAAGGGCAAGAAGCGCCGCGTGGTTGTCCTCGGTGGTGGATGGGGAGGCCTGACAACTGCCCGACATCTGCGCGAAACGGCACCCGAACTTGAGGTGGTGTTGCTGGAAAAAAACCCGATTTTCTGGTCTTGCCCGTTAAGCAACAAGTGGCTGGTTGATGTGGTGGACACGTCGTTTCTGGTGCACTCTTACACAGAAGCGGCCCGGCGCTTTGGCTACACCTACGTCCAGACCGAAATTACCGACATCGACCGGGACAAAAAACGTGTCCACACGGCACAAGGGTTTGTTGACTACGACTGGCTGGTGGTCTCGGCCGGCATTCGTGTGTCGTATGAACCCTGGTTTGGCAACGACCGCCAAGCCATTGCCTACACCCACACCCACTATTCCAGCGCCTACGTTCCCAGTGCCGAGCATTTGGCGCTGAAGCAAAAGATCAAGTCATTCAAAGGTGGCACCATCGTCATGACGTTGCCGCCGCCACCGCACCGCTGCCCGCCGTCGCCGTATGAGCGGGCCTGTTTGATGGCCAACTACTTTCAGCGCAACAAGATACCCGCCAAGATTGTGATCCTGGACCCCAAGCCCCGCATTGCACCGATCGGAGGGGGTTACCGTTTGGCTTTTGACGATTTGTACGATGACATCATCAAGCATGTGCCGAACGCGGCTGTGAAAGAGCTGGACCCCTTCAACAAGGTGGTTAAAACTGCGGCGGGCGACTTCAAATTTGATGATGCGATTTTCATGGGGCACCACCAGGCTGCGGATCTGGTCTGGAAAATGGGCGCCATCGGCAAAACCGCTGACGGCAAGCCGACGATGTGGGCTGATGTACACCCCGAGTTCTACAACATGAAAAATGACCCGCAGGTGTTCGTGATCGGCGACAGTGTGGGCTCTGTGTCACCACAGTTTGGCCATTACCCCAAGAGTGGCCATGTGGCCAACCGCATGGGCCGCAGCGTGGCCCAGTACATTGCGCAACAGTCAAAAGGGCAGCCAATGAAGCCCGAGATCATCGACAACCTGTGCTACATGCTGGTGAACACCGAGCCGCTGGAGGCGATCAGCGTGAAGTTCGACTACAAGATGGGGCCAGAAGGGCATCTGCTTCAAACCATAACCGATGACAACGACCGACGCCAGGCGCTATGGCAAGAGGACCTGCGCTGGTACGGATCCAAGATTCAGGACCTGGTTGGAAGTTGAAAAAATAGCCACCCGAAAGCCCAATAGGCATGAAGGCTTCAAGAGGTTTTGATGTGTTCCTTTAACAAAATTGGTCATAAAAGACACGGCTTTGCAATGCTGGAAGCAACTGTTTTCAGACAGCGCTTAGAGTCATTCAGAGCACGCCCTATTGAAGGCATTTCCAAAGCTGATTGGCAGCGGGAAGAATAATTGCGATTTTGGTCTTCGATGACTCATAAGGGCTGATTGCAGTTCGTCGGCACGTCGAATTGAGCACCTTAAACCGGAAATTCAGACGACGGCCCAGGACCTCCAAGATAGTCGAGTGCCGTGGCGCGTCACGAGGGCGGCTGGATGGCCGACGCCCGGCCTGGAATTGGGGTAAATGCCCCACCCGATGTGGGGTATTTACCCCAATTCATGGGAGCGGAATCGACTAAAGCGCGGTAAATGCTTGATTTCATTGGGAAACCATCACTGGCACAGTTTGTGCGTTGAGTAGACAGTCGAAGCCCTTTCCGGCGCGATATTTAACCACCCATGTTCAAGGAGAACCTCATGCGCCAATCCATCACCACCCGCGTTCTGCTCGCCACCGCTTTCGTCACTGCACTGGCCGCGCTGGCCCCCACCGCTGCCATGGCGCGTAACAGCGCCAGTGGTGTCGGCAATGGCATGAAGTGCTACACCGCCGCAGTTCCGCAAGCGGACGGAACCGTCCAATATCAACGCATTTGCTACAAGGGCGCCTGATACGCACCGGTCCCTGGCTGGCCTGCAAGGCCTTGAGTCACCTCAAGGCCTTGCTACATTTACTGGGCCAACAGCGTAGTAAAACCCCCGGTGAGTGCTACTTCTTCGCGGGCGTTTTTGCTGGTGCTGCTTTTGCAGCCACCGATGCGCTGCTGATGTATTCGGACACTACTTTCCACTTACCGTCCTGGATTTGCGATAGGCGTGACGCATCACTACCCAGACGTTTGGTGGCCGTATAGGACGAAGGCGCAGCACCAAACAACGGATCGGTAAAGCTCATGGAGTCCATGGTTTTGACGAAGGTGTCGGTGGTCAGGTTCGGGCCGGTTTTCTCGGCAGCAGCAATGAACGAGTCCATGACCAGATAACCGTAGGCCGAGAACACGGCCGGGTCTTCGTTGTACTTGGTTTTGTACTTGGCGGCCCAGAAACGAATCGCCGGTGACGCATCGTCCAGGTAGGGGTTGGCTACGGTCATGGTGGCGTACAGTCCGTCCATCGCCTTGCCACCGAGTTTGTGAATCAGGTCGGTATAGGCGGCGCTGGAGCCCAGAAAGATGGGGCTGAAGCCGGTCTTGCGGGACTCGCCAATGGTGCCGATGGTTTCACGGATGATGGTACCCAGCACCACGAGTTCACAGCCAGCTGCCTTCATCTTGGCGACCTGCGAGGAAAAGTCGGTGGCACCACGCTTGAAACTGGTCTTCTCCGTTAGCTCGATGCCAACGGTTTTCAGGGCAGCTTCCGCACCGCGTTGCACTTCAAGGCCAAAGTCATCGTCCTGGTAAATGGTGCAGATCTTCTTGACGTTCTTGTCCTTCATCATCTTGGGCAGGGTGATGCGGATCTGGTCGTAGTAGGGGGCAGCAAATGAGTACTTCAGGCGGTGCAGCGGCTCATACATTTCCCGTGCCGCAGTGAGGGGAAAGAAGTTCACAACCCCTTTCTCAAACTGCACCGGCATAGCGGCCAGATTTTGTGCCGTTCCCACATGCCCGGCCATGATAAATACCTTGTCCTGGTTCACCAGTTTTTGCGCAGCAAGCACCGACTTTTTAGGGTCGTAGCCGTCGTCTTCCACGACCAGGCGGATTTTGCGGCCGTGGATGCCACCCTGCTCGTTGAGCTCGTCGGCCCGCAGTTGCAAGCCATTGCGCAACTGTTTGCCATAGCCCGCCAAGGGGCCGGAAAGGTCCTGAATGCTACCGACCAGAATTTCGGCCTTGGTGACACCCTGCTGTTCCGCTGCTATTGAAATAGTAGCTGTTAGCGCAAGTACTGCGAGGGCTAGAGTGTTTTTTTGCTTCATCTTCAAGTCTCCTGGTGGTGGGAAATAGTTATGAGGTAACGGGTGGGCTAGCGGTACATGGCTTCAATTTGCGCAGCATATTTGGCCTCGACCAGTTTACGCTTGAGCTTCATGGTGGGGGTGAGTTCTTCGTCCTCGGCGGTCAGCTGGGTCTCGAGCAGGAAGAATTTCTTGAGCTGTTCCACCCGGGCAAACTTCTTGTTGACCCGGTCCAGTTCGCCCTGGATCAACGCTTGAACCTCGGCAGAGCGGGTCAGCGATGCGTAGTTGCTGAACGGTACGTCTGCGTCCTGTGCAAATTTCTCGACATTCTCCTGGTCAATCATGACGATGACCACCAGGTAAGGGCGCTTGTCGCCGATAACCACCGCGTCGGTGATGTAGGGCGAGAATTTGAGGTCGTTCTCCAGTTCGCTGGGGGTCACGTTCTTGCCGCCCGCCGTGATGATGATGTCCTTCATGCGGTCGGTGATGCGGTAGTAGCCGTCGGCGTCGACCACGCCTACGTCACCCGTGTGCAGCCAGCCATCCTTGTCAATGGTCTCCGCGGTTTTCTCGGGAAGGTTCAGGTAACCGGCAAACACGTTCTTGCCGCGCACCAGAATTTCGCCTGTGGCGGGGTCCAACTTGACCTCGTTGTAGGCCGCTGCCGGGCCGATCGAGCCGGGTTTCATTTTGTCGGCCGGTACCCCGGTGGAGGCGCCGCATGTTTCGGTCATGCCCCACACTTCGAGCATGGGTAGACCCAGGGCCATGTACCAACGCACCAGGTCTGGTGAGATGGGGGCAGCTCCTGTCACCAGAAAGCGCGCGCGGTGGATGCCGATCAGTTTGCGCACGTTGTTCAAGACCAGCCATTGCGCCAGTGTGAATTGCATCTTTAGCCAGCTGCTAACACTTTGCCCTGCCAGCACCCGCTCAGCAATGGTGGTGCCTACTCCGATGCCCCATGCGTAAGCCGCTTGCTGGATGAAGCCTGCTTCCTTGAGCGAAATCATCACCCCGGAGTAAAACTTTTCCCACACGCGGGGCACGGCGGTGAAGACCGTGGGCGCAATCTCGCGCACGTTCTCGGGGATGGTCTCTGGGTTTTCGACAAAGTTGAGCTTGGCACCTGTGTACAGCGCAAAGTATTCGCCGCCCATGCGCTCGGCAATGTGGCACAGCGGTAGAAAGCACATGCGCTCGTCGTGCTCGTCCTGCGCCACCAGCGTGTTGTAGCCACGCACCGTAAACACCAGGCCCTGGTGCAAGTGCATGGCGCCTTTGGGCTTGCCGGTGGTGCCCGAGGTGTAGACCAGGATGGCCAGGTCTTCGGGTCTGCAGGCCTGTACCCGTTGCTCGATCACGCCGGGATGTTGCTTCAGGTGGTCTCGTCCCATCGCGCGCAGTCCGTCCAGGCTGATAACGTCAGGGTCGTTCAGCTCGCGCAGGCCGTCCATGTCAATGACGACAATTTTGCGCAGCAGGGGTAGTTGCGCACGCACTTCCAGCGCCTTGTCCAACTGCTCATCATCTTCCACGAACAGCGTTGTGGTGCGTGAGTCCTCACATAAAAACTGCAACTGCGAGGCCGCGTCGGTGGGGTACACACCATTGGATACGCCACCGCAGGACAACACGGCCAAATCGGCCCAGACCCACTCCACCACAGTGTTGGACAGGATGGAGGCGCAGTCGCCCTTGGCAAAGCCCAGGCTCATCAGGCCAGCGGCAATCTCACGCACGGCGCCAGCGGTCTGGTTCCAGGTCCAACTGCGCCATAAGCCCAAATGCTTTTGCCGCATCCATACGTTGGGGCCGCGTTTGGCAACCGCGTTCCAGAACATGGCGGGTATGGTTTCTCCCTCCATGACGATGTCAAGGCAGGGCTTTATTGAAGAGGTGTCCCAGAGTCTGCTCATCTTTGTTATCTCCAGGTCTTCTTCTTCTTCCAGCGCCGCTCGCCGCGCACGCCGTCTTCTTTCAGCCCCAGGTAGAACTCCTGGATGTCGTCCTTCTCGCGCAGTTGGGCGCAGGTGTCTTCCATGACGATGCGGCCGTTTTCCAGCACGTACCCGTAATCTGACGCGTTGAGCGCCATGTTCGCGTTTTGTTCTACCAGCAAAATGGTGGTGCCGTGCTCGCGGTTGATGCGCACCACGATCTCGAAAATCTCCTTGGTCAGCTTGGGTGAAAGGCCCAGGCTGGGCTCGTCCAGCAAAATCAGGTCGGGGTTGGCCATCAGTGCACGCGATATGGCCAACATTTGCTGCTGCCCCCCCGAGAGCAAGCCAGCAGCCTGGTCGGCACGCTCTTTCAAAATCGGAAAGTAGCCAAACACCGTCTCCATGTCGCGCGCTACACCGTCCCGGTCGTGGCGGGTGTAAGCGCCCATCAACAGGTTGTCGTGCACGCTGAGCAGGGGAAACACTTCGCGCCCCTCGGGTACGTGGCTCAAACCCTGCTGTACGATGAAGGCCGGGTCTTTGGCGGTGATGTCTTCGCCTTTGAACTCGATTGAGCCCTTGCGTGGGTCGATGATGCCCGAGATGGTTTTCAGAATGGTGGTTTTGCCCGCACCGTTGGAGCCCAGCACCGTGGCAATCTCGCTGCGGCGCACCTGCAGGCTAACCCCGCGGATCGCCTTGATGGGTCCATAGGCGCTTTCGACATTCAGAAGCTTTAGAACCGGCAAATCGCTGATAGGGGGTGGCGAAATGCTCATGGGGCCCCCACAGCGTTGGATTGACCGCTTGCTGTACGGCGCAGGGATGACACATCGTCAATCGACCCCAGATAGGCTTCAATCACGCCCCGATCGTTCTGCACTTCGCGCGGCGTGCCCATGGCCAGCATTTCCCCCTGGTTCATGGCCAGCACGCGGTCCGATACCTTGGATACCAGTGACATGTCGTGTTCCACCATTAGCACGGTGATGCCCAGTTCGTGCTTGATGTCCTGAATCCAGAATGCCATGTCATCCGTTTCCTCCACGTTCAGCCCGGAAGAAGGTTCGTCCAGCAGCAACAGCTTGGGCTCGGTGCACAGGGCCCGCGCCAGTTCCACCACCTTGCGAACACCATAGGGAAGTCCGGCTACAAAGGTGTCGCGGTAGTGCTGCAAGCTCAGGAATTCGATGACCTCTTCGGCCTTCTCGCGTGCCTTGAGTTCTGCGTCACGCGCCTTCGACGTAAAGAAAAAGTCTTGCCACAGCGCAGTAGCACGATGGGTGTGGCGACCAATCAGCAGGTTGTGCAACACGGATGCGTGTTCGAACAATTCGATGTTCTGAAACGTGCGCGCAATGCCCAGCGAGGCCACGTTTTGCGGTGGCTGCGTGGTGAGTTTGAGCATGCCATTGGGTCCCGCAAAGTCAATCTCGCCGATGGTGGGGGTGTAGATGCGGCTGATCAGGTTGAACACCGTTGTCTTGCCGGCACCATTGGGCCCAATCAGCGTGAAAACTTCGCCCTGCTTGACGTCAAAACTCACGTTGTTTACTGCTAGCACGCCGCCAAAGCGCACACTCAGGTTCTTGGCAGAAAGGAGGATTTCGTTCATTTCAACCGGTCCGATTTTTGGAAGGACTTTTGACGCTTGAACATGCCCTTGCGATAGAACGGGAACATCTGCAAATAGGTGCGAATTTTGAGCCAGCGCCCGTAAAGGCCCATGGGTTCAAACAGCACAAAGGCGATCAGCACCAGCCCGTACACCAGACCCTGTAATCCTGGCGCCTGGCCAATGGTGGCTGGCAAGTAGTCCTTGATGATGGCAATGGCTTGCGGCATGGTGATGAGAAAAATGGCACCCAAAAATGCGCCATGTACAGAGCCCGCGCCACCGATCACAATCATCAGCAGCAGGTCAATGGATTGCAAAATATTGAACTGGTCAGGCGAGATGAACTGCAGGTTGTGTGCATACAGTGCGCCGGCCACGCCCGCAAACGCAGCCGAGATGGCAAATGACAGGGTCTTGTAATAGGCGAGGTGAATGCCCATACTTTGTGCCGAAATTTCGGAGTCGCGGATCGCCACAAAGGCGCGCCCGGTGGGCGAGCGCAGCAGATTCAATATACCCAGCGTGGCAAAAACCGTGATGACCAGGCACAGAAAATAAAACTCCTCAACGCTGCTGAGTACCCAGCCAAAAATATCGGGTTTCTTGATGTGGATGCCTGCGTTGCCACCGGTAACCGATTCCCATCGCGCCAGCACCTCTTCCACAATGAAGCCGAATGACAGCGTAGCAATGCCCAGGTAGATGCCCTTGACCCGCAGGGCTGGCAGACCTACCACCAGTCCCACGGCAGCCGACAGACCCGCGGCGCAGGCCAGAGCGACTGGGAACGGCACCCCCATATTGGTCAGCACCGCATGCGTGTATGCGCCCACACCCAGAAAAGCCGCGTGCCCCATCGAGAACAGTCCCGTAAAACCAGCCAACAGCATCAGGCCCAGGCCTGCGATGGAATAGATGAGCACCAGCGTCAGTTGCGCCAGCCAATACTCTGCAAACACCCAGGGCGCCGCCACCAGCAATAGCATCAGCGCGCTGTACCAGAAAACGTGCCCGCCATGCTTGGCCAGGTTGACGTCCTGCGCGTAGTCAGTCTTAAAGATAAAGCGCATCAGACCTTCTTCCTAAGCTTCTCGCCGAAGAGGCCATTGGGTTTGACCATCAGCATGACAAGCACCACCACATAGGCGGCCGTGTCCTTAAAACCATCAGGCAAGTAGAAGCCCGACAGTGACTCGACAATGCCAATGACCAGTCCACCCACAATGGCTCCAGGCAGGCTGCCAAACCCGCCCACCACCGCGGCTGGAAAAGCCTTCAGGCCGATAAATCCCATATTGGCGTGCACAAATGTAATGGGCGCCAGCAGCAGTCCCGCAACCGCAGCAACCGCAGCAGCCAGCCCCCATGCGATGCCGTTGAGGCGCTGCACCGGAATACCCATGTAATACGCCGCCAACTGGTTTTGTGATGCGGCCTGCATGGCAATACCGAGCTTGCTGTAACGAAACAGGGCAAACAGCAGCACGCACAGGACGGCTGTGGCACCAATCACGACCATGTGCTCCACGTTGAGCACCAACCCTGCGACGTTCCAGATCTCGTCTTTGTAGGGCACTGGCAGCGCCTGCGTGTCGGTGCCAAGGCCTGGCAACATGGTGATCAGGCCACGCGCCACGTAGCCGATGCCGATGGTCAACATGACGACGGAAAATGCGGGCTGGCCCAGAATGGGGCGAATCACCGCACGCTCCAGCGCCACGCCAAACACGGCCATCGAAGCGACCGCGCTGATGATGGACAGCCAATAGGGAAAGCCCAGCATGGTCATGCCCACCAGGCCGCCAAAGGCGCCCAGCATCATCAGTTCGCCCTGCGCGAAGCTGACTGTCTCGGTCGCCTTGTAGATCAGCACGAAGCCCAGCGCAATCAGCCCGTAGATGCACCCCTGTGCAATCCCGCTGATCACCAGTTGAAGAAACAGCACGTCGTCTCCTGTTATTGATTCTTTGTATTTCCTTTTTGGTTATAGCCTGAGGACTCCAAATCGCCGATAGGGTTGTCACTGATGCTTTGTCGCTGCTGAGACTATTTAATGGGCCTCATGAACGACTCCGTAGAAACCCGCGCACAGGGCGCCGTCACCGTGGTTACCCTAAGCCGCGCCGATGTGCGCAATGCGGTAGACGCTGACACTGCACGCAAGCTCTATGACGCTTTCGTTGCCTTTGATGCAGACCCGCAAGCCCGCGTGGCGGTGTTTCATGGCGCGCACGGGCACTTTTGCGCCGGGTGGGATTTGCAGGCTGGCGCACGGATGGCGCAGCAACTGGAGTCTGCAACGGTGAACCCGTTTGATGCGCTGGAGTTTTCGCCCGACAACTATGGTGCTGAGGCAAAGGTGTCGGCCGGGCCGGCAGGTCCCATGGGGCCTTCGCGATTGATGTTGTCCAAGCCTGTCATCGCTGCCATTGGCGGCGCGGCTGTGGCCGGAGGTATGGAACTGGCGCTGTGGTGCGACATGCGGGTGATGGAGGCCGACGCCTACTTCGGCGTGTTTTGCCGTCGTTTTGGTGTTCCGTTGATTGACGGTGGCACGGTGCGCTTACCGCGACTGATCGGCATGGGTCACGCCATGGACCTGATTTTAACGGGTCGTAAGGTGGAGGCCGCGGAAGCTTTGCATATGGGCTTGTGCAACCGTGTGGTTCCGCCGGGAGAAGCGCTTTCAGCCGCCATCGCCTTGGCAGAACAGCTGGCGGGCTTTCCCCAGCAAACCATGCTCGCTGATCGTGCCAGCGCCTACGCGCAGTGGGATCTGGATATGCCCACCGCGCTGCACCAGGAGTGGCAGCGGGGCAAGACCTGCATTGGCCAAGGGCTGGAGGGGGCGGTTCGCTTTGCCTCTGGTCGCGGTCGGCATGGAGCGTTTTAGTCAGAATAGGTAGCTAGCCCCCGTCTATGGAGTGTCAAAAGCTACCAAATTAGTAGCACTATAAGTTGCGGTTTTTCTAGCTGCCGATAGCCATTCTGATGGCAGAATGACCCAAGCAGATCATCATGAAATTCAGTAATCTCTCTATCCGCCTCAAACTCGTGGTTCTGCTTGGCGCCAGCGCTGCCATTGCCCTGGTTATATCGGCGGTCATGTCACTGGTTCTCACGTTTGTGTCGGTGCGCGACGAGTCGCTGCGCCATTTGCAGCAGACCGCCGACATTGCCAGGGACAATCTCACGGCAACTTTGGCGTTCCGCGATAACGCGAGTGCTGCGCGTATGCTGGACTCACTGAGCACTAACCCGCGCATTCTTGCAGCGTTCATTGACGACGAAGATTCGCAGCGTTTCAGCGAGTTTGTGTCGCCAGCCTCTCCGGCGGCCCAAACGATGGCCTATTTGGCGCAGGTGTCCGCGTTGGCAAAGAACCAGCACACTCCGTTGTTCCAACGGCGCGAAGGTATCGCCTCGATGACCTGGAGCTACATGTTTACTGTCAACCCCATTGTGTTTGATGGAAAAACGATAGGCACACTGACCATCCTATCGGACAACGTTGATTTGAAAGAGCGGCTCAGTACCTACATCGTGATGCAGCTGCTGATCTCAGTGTTGACGTTGGTCATCGTCGTATTCATCGCTTTTCGCCTGCAAGGCACCTTCACCGCGCCCATCTTTCAACTCATCGAAGCGATTCGGGAAATATCGCAAACCAAGAATTACGCGGTGAGCGTCGATACGCTTCAGAAAGATGAGTTCAGGACTCTATATACCCACTTTAATGACATGATTGCCGAAATCCGGGATCGCGATGCCATGCTGAGTCGATTGGCCACCACCGATCCGTTGACCGGATTGGCCAACCGTCGGCACGCCATGGAGGTTATGCAGTTCATGGTCTCTCGGGCGCGGCGCAAGCAAGAGTCGTTTGGGTTGGTGATGTTTGATATCGACCACTTTAAAAGTATCAATGACCGGTATGGGCATCCCGTGGGCGATGTCGTTCTGAAGACTGTTGCAGGCATTTTGACGCACACGGCCCGCGAGATCGATTTGGTGGCGCGCATTGGGGGTGAGGAGTTTCTGGTGTTATGCGACAAAAGTGATCTGCAGGCGACACACCTGATCGCCGAGCGCATCCGTTTAGCCATCGAACTAGCCGCTATTCCCTACGGGGAGGGCAATTCCCTGCAGGTGACCACCAGTGGCGGAGTCTATGCGTCAGTGCCAGACACAGAAGTTCTGGACGTGTATCTGTCAAGGGTCGATGGAGCGCTTTATCAAGCCAAGGAAACTGGAAGAAATAAGATAGTGAATTGGGAGAAAGCATGACACACAAATGGTTTGCGCTGGCGGTAGTGCTGGTTGCGCAACTCGTGGCGAGCCCTGCTCAAGCCAGCCAGGAAGAAAATCGGCTCATGGCGGTGTTTTTGGGTCGGTTTGCCAGTTACATCGAGTTGCCAGATCGTGCCTCTAAGCATTTTGTCATCACGCTGATCGACGAGAACCCGTTCGGAAGTTTGCTTGACGACCTTTATGCGGGCAAGGTTATCGGCGGCAAGCCCGTTGTTATCCGCTATGCCACAAAGGTCGAAGACGTTGGTCAAAGCGACATGCTGTTCATCACGCTGGTCAACCCCCGATCCCGCCAGGAGGCTATCGACTATGGTGCCAGGAATTCGATTCTCACCATCAGCACCGCCACAGGATTTGCGGAGCGAGGGGGCATCATTCAACTTGATTTTGTTCAGCAACATACCCGCATCAAGATCAACCATGCGGCAGCCGTGAAATCGAATATCCGCATTGGAGCACCCTTGCTTTCGCTGGCTAGCGTGATTCGGGGAGACGCACAATGAAGACGATAGCCTTTGCATTCACCAGCATGTTGCTTGCCACCTCGGGGGTCGCGCAGGAAAAGTCACTACAGCAAGCCAACGATTACTACCAAAAACCGCTGGATGAACTGTTCAGCATCGAAACACCCGTGAAGGCCCAAGTGGGTTCGCGAACGGGCGCGCGCGAGGCGCTGGACTCTGAGGTGCCCATCGACGTGATTACCGCGGCGCAGCTCGAAAGCAGTGGTTTTACCGAGCTCAGCAAAGCGCTGATGAAGCTCATTCCGGGGTTCAATTCCCCCAGGCCTACGGGCCATGATGGCACGGACCACGTCCCACCGTTCACGTTGCGCGGGCTCAATCCCGACCAAGTGCTGGTACTGGTTAATGGCAAAAGACTGCACCAGAGTTCGCTGCTCAATGTCAATATTTCGGTTGGGCGCGGCACCTCGGGTGTGGACATCAACACCATCCCCCTGCGTTCGATCGAACGCATTGAAGTGCTGCGCGATGGGGCTGCTGCGCAATATGGTTCGGACGCTATTGCTGGCATCATCAACATCATCCTCAAGGGCTATGGCCATGACAGTCTGGCCTCGGTTAGTTATGGCCGCACAACGCAGGGCGATGGCGCGGTGCGCCAGGCAGATGTGTTTTATTCTCTGCCGCTAAAAAATGATGGCTTCATCAATCTAACGGCCGAGGGGCGGGATCGTGGACGGACCAACCGTGCAGGACCTGATTCGCGGTTAGCAAATGCCATCAATCATCTGATCGGCGAGACCGATGCGCAAGATGGGCAGTTTGCCGTTAATGCGGAAGTCCCGGTCGATGCCCTGATCTTTTATGCGCATGGTTTGCTGGACCGTCGCGCCAGCAGTGCCGGCGCGCTGTACCGCTTGCCCACCGATGTCCGCAACAACCCGGTGCTGTATCCGAATGGCTTTCTGCCCATGATTGAGCCAAAAATCACGGACTATTCGCTTGGCGCGGGTGTGCGTGGGGTGAGTGCAGACAATGTGCGCTGGGACTTGAGCCTGACCCACGGCAGCAACGACTACCACTTCTATGTGTCCAATACCCACAACGACTCGCTTGGAAACAGCTCACCCACGTCGTTTGACAGCGGCGCGACCGCGTACACGCAGAGCATCCTGAATCTCGACCTGGTGAAAAAGATCGGGGACCTTAACCTGGCCGGCGGAGCGGAAATTCGCCATGAGAACTACCAGATCAGCCGTGGCGAGCTTGCATCCTATGTACTGGGTTCTGCCAGCACCATTGCGGGCGCACAGGGTTTTCCGGGCTTCATGCCGGAGAACGAAGTCGACGCATCGCGTGGCAACAAGGCGATGTATGTGGATGCCCGATATGACGTATCGCGAGCATTGTCTGTCGAAGGTGCAGCACGCTATGAGAACTACAGCGACTTTGGTTCCACAGTGGATAAAAAAATGGCATTGGCGTATCGGCCTCATGACGATGTGCTGCTACGCGCCAGTGCCAGCACGGGGTTTCGGGCACCCTCGCTGTCCCAGGCTTACTACACCTCGACCGTTTCCACGTTGAATAGTACCGACGCCACATTCAGACAGGCGGGAACTTTTGCCGTCAATCATCCGGTGTCCGTTGCGCTGGGCTCGCAGGCGTTGCGCCCCGAAAAATCGAAGCATCAGACGGTGGGCGTGGTGTATCAGCCAACCAGCGATTTCTCTGTCAGCGTGGATTACTTTTCCGCTGACATTGCCGACCGCATCATGCTGACCGGCAATATTATTGACACGGTGTCACCCCAGGTCAAAGCGATTCTCAAGCAATATGGCGTGCAAAGTGCCCGCTATTTCACCAACGCCATTGCCACGGAAACGCAGGGCCTCGATATTCGCCTGAACTATAAACACAGCTTTGAAAATCACAGCAGGGTCAAGGTAGTCGCCTCCTACCACCGTGACAACACGGCCATCAGCGCTGTTTATCCGCTGGCCTCGATTCTCGGCAACCAGACCGCCACGGCGGTCTTGAACGATACAACGCAGTCATTTATCGAAACGGCGCAACCCGCGGACGGCTACAAACTGTGGACGCAGTTTGAGGCCGGCGCCTGGCGCAGTACGCTCAATTTGAATCGTGTTGGCAGCTATTACTACTTCAACGGTAGCAGCTTCGGCGCGAAACTGACAACCGATCTGGATGTTGCACTGCAGTTGAGCAAGACTGTGGAAGTCGCCTTGGGTGGGAACAATATTTTCAATGTGCTGCCCGATAAATTTCCTGATTCCGCCAACCTGTTCGTCAGTGGTAGCGGCATCATCCAGTACCCTCCCATCAGCCCGTTTGGATACAACGGTGCCTTTTATTATGTGCGCCTCAAAGTAGCCTTGTAGCCAAACGCTGGTCAGGACTTGGGTATTTTCCGAGGTTGCCCGTTGTCATCAATTGCCACATAGGTCACCGACGCTTCCGTTACTTTGATGTATTGGCCCTGCGTGCGGTAGCGCTCGGCGTAGACCTCCACTTTGACTGTGATCGACGTGCGCCCAATGCGGCTGACCTTGGAGAAGAAAGACAAGATGTCTCCCACCCGCACCGGATGTTTGAAGATAAATTCGTTCACCGCCACCGTGGCCATGCGGCCTTGGGTATACCGTGCCGGTATGACCGAGCCCGCCAGGTCGACCTGCGCCATGACCCAGCCGCCAAAGATGTCGCCGTTGGCGTTGCAGTCGGCCGGCATGGGAATGACCTTGAGAACCAGTTCCTCGTCCTTGGGTAATTGGATGCCGGGGGGGCTTGTATTTGTAGACATGGGCACAATCCTATCCTGAAACCTTGCGGGAAAGACCGCAGCGTAGCGAGGCCCTGCCCTCAACTGATCAAGAATACCCAATATGCGCTCCCACGGCCACCACTCACCACCGGCACCTGCTCCAGACTCCGGCGTCGACACCACACCGCCCAAGTCTGACTGGGATACGCTAAAACGGCTGTTTCCCTACCTTTGGACGTACAAATGGCGCGTGATCATCGCGCTGACCTTCATGGTGGGCGCCAAGCTGACCAATGTTGGCGTGCCGTTGTTGCTCAAGAATCTGGTGGACAGCATGAGCTTCAAGCCGGGCGACCCGTCAGCACTATTGGTTGTGCCGGTGGCTCTGCTGTTCGCCTATGGCGCGTTGCGCCTGTCCACAACCTTGCTGACCGAGTTGCGCGAGCTGGTGTTTGCCAAGGCCACGCAGGGCGCGGCGCGCAGCATTGCACTGCAAACTTTTGAGCATCTGCACGCCTTGAGTCTGCGCTTTCACCTGGAGCGCCAGACCGGCGGGATGACGCGCGACATTGAGCGCGGGGTGCGGGGCATTGAGTCGCTGATTTCGTTCTCGCTTTTCAGCATCGTGCCCACTTTGCTGGAAGTGGCTCTGGTGCTGAGCATTCTGGCGGTCAAGTTCGACGTTTGGTTCGCGTGGATCACACTCGCAGCGCTGGTGCTGTACATCACTTTCACCATACTCGTGACCGAGTGGCGCACCAAGTTCCGCCGCGAGGCCAATGAGTTTGACTCGGCCGCACATTCCAAGGCGGTTGATTCGCTGCTGAACTACGAGACTGTCAAATACTTCAACAATGAAGGCTTTGAGGCCAGGCGCTACGACGAAAGTCTGGAGCGCCTGCGACGCGCGCGCCTGAAAAGCCAGACCACGCTGTCCATTCTCAACACCGGTCAGCAACTGATCATTGCTGTGGGCCTGGTCGCCATGCTGTGGCGCGCCACGCAGGGTGTGGTGGATGGTCGCATGACGCTGGGCGATCTGGTCATGGTCAATGCCTTCATGATCCAGCTCTACATTCCGCTGAACTTCCTGGGCGTGATTTATCGCGAGATCAAGCAAAGCCTGACCGACCTGGAGAAGATGTTCACGCTGATGGAGCGCGAGCGCGAGATTGCCGATGTGACTGGCGCAGAGCCACTTCAGTTGTCGGGCGACACGCCGCTGGCTTTTGAGAACGTGAGTTTTGCCTACGACCCCGGTGCACCGGGCAAACCGGGCACTGGGCGGGCCATTCTGCACAACATCAGTTTTGAAGTGCCAGCGGGAAAAACCGTGGCGGTCGTTGGGCCATCGGGCGCGGGAAAATCCACCCTGGCGCGCCTGCTATTTCGTTTTTACGACGTCAGCAATCCGCTGGAAGGCGGGCGCATTCTGATTGCCGGGCAGGACATCAAGCAAGTGACCCAGGCCAGTGTTCGTCAGGCCATTGGCATCGTTCCGCAAGATACGGTGCTGTTCAATGACACGGTGGAGTACAACATTGCTTATGGCAAGCCAGGTGCCACGCGCGAGCAGGTAGAAGACGCCGCGGCTTCGGCCCACATTCATGCCTTTATCAGCGCTACGCCCAAGGGCTACGCCACCATGGTGGGCGAGCGCGGGCTCAAACTCTCAGGCG
>JBAWYQ010000014.1:0-37718 GCA_037143475.1 Burkholderiales bacterium
CGGGCATAGGCCTTGTGCGAATCACGCACGCGAAACGCCATGCTGCAGGCGCAGGGGCCATGCTCAGCCGCGAAGTAGGCGGCGTGACTCTTGGGCTCACGGTTAATGATGAAATTGATGTCGCCCTGTCGGTACAGGTCTACGTCTTTGGAGCGGTGGCGCGCCACATACACAAAGCCCATCTGCTCAAACACCGGCTCGAGCAGGCCGGGGGTGGGGGATGCAAACTCCACGAACTCAAAGCCCATGAGTCCCATCGGGTTGTCAAAAAGGTCGGCCACAGTGTCTCCAAGAAAGCTTGATTTGAATCCTTGATTGTGGTCAAGACTGTACGCACGGTGTGCGCAAATTACATCAGGAAAACCCCAATCTATGCATAATTCATGCATGAATCAAGAAAAGTATGAGGATCTGCTTCTCGATAAGTTTGACATCGCTTTGCTGGCTGCATTGCAAAAGGATGCGCACGCTACAAACCAGCAGGTGGGTGAGCAGATTCATCTGTCTGCGTCGCAAGTAAGCCGTCGTATCCAGCGGCTGGAGACCAGCGGCATCATCCGTCGCTATGTAGCCTTGCTCGACCCTTCCGCACTTGCACTAGGCGTGCGAGCCATCAGCTACGTGACGCTCAGTCGCCACGGCGGTGACGAGGGACTTGCGTTTGAGCGGGAGATTGCGGCCATTCCCGAAGTATTGGACTGTTACTCGGTGGCGGGCGAGTCGGACTATATTCTGCAAATCGTGGCGGCTGATCTGGGGGTGCTGTCAGAGTCAGTGCTGCGCAAGCTCACCCGTATCAACGGCGTGGCCAGTATTCGCTCCAACATTGTGCTGAACTGCATCAAGTCGAGTACTGAATTGCCACTGGGGCATATTGGACGAGCCGATGGCGTCACTCGCAAGGTTCGTATTGCACCTTAACGAGTTTTTTCTGAAATAGTTGAAATTTATCCTTCAGCTTCCAAATACCCGGCCGATATACCAAGTGAGCGTAAAAGTTTAGTTACGCCAAACCAGTCCGCTGCACTTGTGCAATGGCAGGTAATTCGTATCACAACGTATCAGAGGTATATATGGCAATTAGTTCAGTTTCTTCCAGTACCCCTGCTCCAGCACCCGTCAAAGCGGCGCCTGTAGAAGCAGCAGAAGCAACCCGTGGTGGCAAGGATTTGAAGAACGACGGGGATTCAGATGATGGGGCCGTTGCCAGCGCCACATCAACGGCCAGCGCGCCCAAACCGGTTATCAACACTCTGGGGCAAACCACCGGCAGCACGTTGAACGTGACAGCGTAAGGAGTTTGAGTTCGCCTTGAATCAATGAAAGGCTTTGAAAAGCCATGACAAACATATCCATACAACGACCCGCGTCAGACCAAATGACCGCGATGCCGCGCGCAGTGGCGCCTCCTGCTTTGGCGGCCAATGTGGACGCGCCTGCCAGTATTGCACCGGCGAAGCAGGTAGCCACCAACGCAGCACCCCAATCGGCTAAAGTAGCGCTTTCTTCTGATGAACTGAAAAATTTGGCGAGTGAAATTCAGCGTAAGGTTTCAGCCATTTCATCGGACCTCCAGTTTTCGGTGGACCAGGAGACCGGCAAAGACCTGATCCGGGTGACCGATCGCACGACGAAGAAAATTGTTTGGCAATTTCCTTCCGAAGAAGCCTTGAATATCACCAAGGCACTGGATCAGTATCAAAAGGGAGTGATGCTGAACCGCAAGGCTTAAGAGCCAGCCGTACACCAATGCTGCTGGCTCACATGGTCCAACAAATACGCTGAGAACCGCTGTGCAGCGGGAGACAGTGGCCGGTCTCTGCGGGTAAATACAAAAAATTTACGCCGCACAACCGGGTCCATCAAGGGTTGGCTTTGCAGTTGATGCAGTTGAATCAAGCTGCTCGCGTACGGTAAGCAGGTTGTTACGCCCAAGCCGGCACTGACCATCGCAAAGGCAGTAGTCATGAAGCCAACTTCATTGGCAGGATTCAGAGCCTCGTCGTGTAGTGAATCATGCAAATCCACCCGCAGGCGATGCGTAAACTCTCCCTTTAGAGCGATCACTGGATAGCGCAACGCTTCGTCCCAAGTAACGCGCTTCTTCTTATTCAACGGGTGGTCCGATCGAAACACCACCACGAATGGAATCTCGAACAGGGTTTGTGACTCAATATCAGCGGATGACTCGCGCTCTGGACCAACACCAAAATCAACCTCACCACTGTGCACCTTGGACAGCACATGTTCCACCATACAGTCTAGAAGGCGAATCTCGATGTCGGGGTACTCCCTCTTGAAATTGGCTATGACTTCAGGCAGTACAGAAGCCGACATCAACTGCGGCGCTGCTATACGCACTAAGCCACGTTTGAGGGCTTTCAAATCACTAATCGTGTCGAGTGCGCCATCAAGGTCCTGTAGCAACCGCGCCGCCAGCGGGTAGAACTCGCGCCCCACTTCGGCCAGGCCAACCTTGCGCGTGCTGCGGTTGACCAGCTGCACACCCAGCGACTGCTCCAGTTCCTTGATCAGGCCACTCAGAGCCGACTGCGTAACGTGCAGACGCGTGGCGGCGTCGGTAAAGCTGCTGGTGTCAGCCAGCGCTACGAAGGCCCGCAATTGGCGCAAGGTGATATTCATCAGCTATTGGAATAAATTCATAGAAAAAATCTGTTTGAATCATAGATCAAATTCATCTCTAATCCAATCCGCAGACAACCAAAACCACGCAAGACCCAGGAGAACACGATGCTCATCAAAAAAATCCACCACGTTGCCTACCGCTGTATCAATGCCAAAGAAACAGTGGAGTGGTATGCCAAGCACCTGAGCATGAACTTCGTACTGGCGATCGCCGAAGACGAAGTACCCTCCACCAAAGCACCAGACCCCTACATGCACGTCTTCATCGACGCTGGGGCCGGCAACATTCTGGCCTTCTTCGAGCTGCCTAACAGCCCGGCCATGGACCGCGACCACAACACCCCCGCCTGGACCCAGCACCTGGCGTTTGAGGTCGGCACCATGGACGAACTGCTGGCCACCAAGACCAAGCTGGAGGCCGCCGGCATCGAAGTGATTGGCGTCACGGATCACACCATTTTCAAGTCCATCTACTTCTTTGACCCCAGTGGCCACCGCCTGGAGCTGGCTTGCAACACCGCCACTCCAGCCATGATGAAGGCGCTGGACGACGTCAAGTGGGAAATGATCAACGAGTGGGAGCAGACCAAGAAGGCCCCCAAGCAGGCCGCCTGGATGCACGATGGCAAGGGCTTTGTAGCTTCCTAAAAACACCAGCCCACTCCCATGTTCGCAACCCTGACCCACTGGTTCACCCGTTCCCTGGAAGTCTGCATCGCGCTGTGTCTGGCATGCATGGCTGTGCTGGTGTTTGGCAATGTCGTGCTGCGCTACGGCTTCAATTCCGGCATTGCCTTCTCGGAGGAAATATCGCGGTTGCTGTTCGTCTGGCTGACCTTTCTGGGCACCATTCTGGCCTCGCGCGAGCATGCGCACTTAGGGGTGGATTCACTGGTCAAACGCTTGCCACACGGGGCGCGCCAGGCCTGCATTCTGGTCTCTGGTGTGCTGATGATCCTGATGTGTGGGTTGTTGTTCTGGGGCAGCCTGAAGCAGGCCGAGATCAACCTGGACAACGCCATGCCGGTATCTGGTATCCCGTACGCGTCGGTGTATGCTGCCGGGATGGCCGCCGCGTTGGGGCTGATCGTCAGCATTTTTTACAATATCTTTCAGGCGCTGGTGCATGGCGAACAGGAGGCAAACCTGGTCATGGTGCAGCACACCGATGACATGATCAAGGACGCACTGTCCGATGTAGACACTGAGCGGGTACACCACAAAGGACCCCGCGTATGACGCTCACCGTATTCCTGGGCTCTCTGATCGCCGCCATGGCGCTGGGCATGCCCATTGCCTTCGCGCTACTGGTCTGTGGTACGGCCCTGATGGTGTTCATGAACCAGTTTGACGCCCAAATCCTGGCGCAAAATGTGATTGCCGGCACCGACAACTTCGTGTTGATGGCCGTGCCCTTCTTCATTTTGGCGGGCGAGTTCATGAACTCTGGTGGCCTTTCCCGCCGTATCGTGGACATGGCCAACGCCTGGGTCGGCCACGTTCGCGGTGGTCTGGGTTATGTCACCATCATCGCGGCACTGATTCTGGCCAGCCTGTCGGGCTCGGCGGTGGCTGATACGGCGGCCCTGGCGGCCCTGCTGATCCCCATGATGCGTGACGCCGGCTACAACACGGCACGCTCGGCCGGACTGGTGGCGTCGGCGGGCATCATCGCGCCAGTCATTCCACCGTCCATGGGTTTTATCATCTTTGGTGTGGTCGGCGGGGTTTCCATTACCAAATTGTTTGTTGCGGGCATCTTCCCGGGCATTCTGATGGCGCTTTCACTGGTTGCAACCTGGTGGTGGGTGTCAAGGCGGGACACTTTCCGTGTGGCGGATCGCCTGAGCCTGCGCCAGCGATTGCGCACCATGGGCGCCGGTGTCTGGGCATTGGTGTTGCCCGTCATCATCATCGTAGGCCTCAAGGGCGGCGTTTTTACACCCACTGAGGCCGGTGTCATTGCGGCGTTCTACGCGCTGTTTGTGGGGACTTTTATCTACCGCGAACTGACGCTGGCCAAGATTTACCACGCACTGTTGCTCACCGCCAAGACCACCGCGGTGGTGATGTTTCTGGTGGCTGCGGCTTTTGTCTCCGCCTACCTGATCACTGTGGCTGACATTCCCAGCCAGCTCAAGGCCATCTTCCTTCCGTTCATGGACAGCCCCAAACTTCTGATGGCGGTGATGATGGTGGTTGTGGTCATCGTGGGCACAGCGCTGGACTTCATTCCCAGCGTGCTCATTCTGACGCCGGTCATGCTGCCCGTCTGCATCGAGGCCGGCATTGATCCGATCTACTTTGGGGTCCTGTTCATCATGAACAACGCTATCGGCATGATCACACCGCCCGTGGGCGTGGTGCTCAATGTGGCGGCCGGAGTGGGCAAGGTCAGCATGGAAGACGTGATCCGCGGCGTCTGGCCCTTCATGATCGCTGAAACGGCCCTGCTGTTCTTGCTGGTGCTGTTCCCGGAACTTGTACTGGTACCCATGCAGTGGTTCCGTTAAGACTGCGCGCGACCCTTTGACTATTTCGACCAACCAACAGGAGACATAACCATGATCATCAAACGCACATTCATTTCACTGGCCCTGGGCCTACTCGGTAACACCCTGACAGTGGGCGGCGCCTGGGCGCAGACGATCAACCCCAAGTTCAGCGTGACCTTGCCAGAAAAGTCCCACCAGGGCCAGGGCGCAGCGCGCTTCGCCGAACTGGTTAACCAGAAGACCAAAGGACGCATCCAGGTCAAGGTGTATTTCAACGCTGCCTTGGGCAACGATGTGCAGGTGACCTCTTCGCTGCAAGGCGGCACCATCGAATTTGCGCTGCCACAGACCAGCACGCTCACCGGCATGGTCAAGGAGTTCGAGATTCTGGACTTCCCTTTCCTGTTTGGTAATGAACAGGAGGCTGAAAAAGTGCTGGACGGAGCCACTGGCCAGAAGCTGCTGGACAAGCTACCCGCCAAGGGTCTCATCGGTCTGGCCTATTGGGAAAACGGCTTCTTCAACGCAACCAACAGCAAGCATCCCATCCAGAAGTGGGAGGACTTTCAGGGGATGAAATTCCGCGCTGTACAAGCCAAAATTTCGCAGGAGACTGTCAAAGCGCTCGGTGCAAACCCGGTGCCCTTGGCCGTGCCCGAACTGTACACCGCGCTGGAAACCCGCACCGTCGATGGCCAGGGTACGCCGTCGGCCGTGATCGCCGCGCTCAAGCTCAACGAAGTGCAAAAGTACCTTTCGCTGACCAAGCATTCCTACGGCGCGTTCCTGCCACTGGTGTCCAAGAAGTTCTGGGACAGCTTGCCACAGGCCGACCAGTCGCTCCTGCGCGAAGCGGCGGTAGAGACCCGTACCTTCCAGCGCGGTGTTGCCCGCGATCAGGCCAAGAGTGCTGAAACCACCATGGCAGCCAAAGGCCTACTGATCAACGACATCTCACCCGCCGAGCGCCAGCGCATGCGCGCCCAGATGAAACCGGTATGGGACATGTTTGCCAAGGACGTAGGCGCCGATCTGGTAGCCGAAGTCATGGGACAACTCTCCACCAAGTGATATTCAACGCGAAGACAGGACACCTGCAGCGATGCCATTAAACGAAACCCACAATCCCCAGCTTCGCAGCTGGGTTGAATCTGCCAATACGGACGGTTGCGACTTTCCCATACAGAACCTTCCGTTTGGCGTGTTCCGCGTGCCGGGGAATCCCCACCTCTTTCACGTTGGGGTGGCGATAGGCGACCAGATGGTGGACCTTGCTGCTGCTCATGCAACCGGTCTTTTCGATGGCGCCGAGCCTCTGGCTCAGGCGGGTGCACAGGCGTGTTGCGCACCCACCTTGAACGTGTTCATGGCGTTGGGACCGACGGCATGGTCCGCAATGCGCCTGGCCCTGTCGCGCGCCTTGCGCGAAGGGGCTCCACAACAAGCCTCCCTGCAAACCTGCCTGGTGCCCCAAGCCAACGCAGAGTTCGCCGTACCCGCCCAAATCGGCGACTACACCGATTTCTACACCTCAGTGCATCACGCGACCAACATCGGAAAACTACTTCGGCCAGACAACCCACTGCTGCCCAACTACAAGTGGATTCCCATTGGCTACCACGGTCGTTCGTCCAGCATTGGCATCTCGGGCCAACAGGTACGACGTCCGGTCAGCCAGGTGATGCGTCCGGGTGCAACCGAGCCCGTGCTGGTACCCAGCGCGCGCTTAGACTACGAACTGGAAGTGGGCATTTTCATAGGCCCCGGAAATGCTCTGGGCAGCCCGGTTTCGATCGCGCAAGCAGAGCAGCATGTGTTTGGCATTTGCCTGTTCAACGACTGGTCGGCGCGCGACGTGCAAGGATGGGAATACCAACCACTGGGGCCTTTTCTTTCCAAAAACTTTGCCAGCACGTTATCGCCCTGGGTGGTGACCATGGAAGCACTGGCGCCCTACCGCCAAGCTTGGACGCGCGATGCCATTGATCCACAGCCCCTGCCCTATCTTGACTCGCAGGAGCTACGCGAGAGTGGTGCAATCAACATCGAACTGGAAGTATTTATCCAGAGCGAAATTATGCGCAACACCGGCATGGCTGAACACCGCCTCTCTCAAAGCAATTTTCGTGATGCCTATTGGTCCGTCTCTCAAATGGTGGCGCACCACACGGTCAACGGCTGCAACCTTCAACCTGGCGACCTTTTGGGCAGTGGCACTCAGTCTGGCCCCACCGAAGCTGAGGCCGGATCGCTGATGGAACTATCCAAAGGTGGCAAACAACCATTGACACTGCCTTCAGGTGAACCCCGCACCTTTCTGGAAGACGGAGACACCGTCATCTTTCGTGGTGCCTGCGTGGCGCCGGGGGCTGTACGTATAGGCTTTGGTGAAGTGCGAGGCACGTTGCTGCCAGCATCCCCAGTACCGTAACAGGAGCCCACCTATGCTCGCATTGCACAGCTACTTTCGCAGCTCGGCCTCTTACCGGGTGCGTATTGCGCTCAACCTCAAGGGCTTGCCCTACACATACGTTCCGGTCCATCTACTCAAGGACGGAGGCCAGCAACACAGCATTGACTACAAACGCATAAACCCGGCAAAACTGGTGCCGACGTTAGTGGACGATGGTCACGCCATTGGACAGTCACTGGCCATCATGGAATACCTGGACGAGACGCATCCCGAGCCCGCGCTCCTCCCGCTCGACCCGCTGGGCCGCGCACGCGTTCGTGCACTGGCGCAATCAGTTGCCTGCGAAATCCACCCACTCAACAACCTGCGCGTGCTGAATTATCTGGAAAACGACTTGAAGGTCAACGAGGATACCAAGGCAACTTGGTACCGGCACTGGATCACATTGGGGTTTACGGCGATTGAAGCCACACTAGTAAACGAATCTGCAACAGGCAAATATTGTCATGGCAACACGCCGGGCCTGGCCGATTGCTGTCTAATTCCCCAAATCGCCAACTCGCGACGCTTTGATACGCCGCTGGATGCGTTTCCAACCATCCAGCGTATCGAACAAGCCTGCCTGGAGCTGGACGCATTTTCTCGTGCTGCACCACAGTTTCAGCCTGACTCAATTTAGGATCCGCTGACTTCCGTTCAGTGGCTGGAAACCATTTAAATAACGGAACCAATTACATGGCTCTTGGACTGCTAAGTGCTTTGCCACTTGGTTGTGCTCCCCAGACCCATACAATACCGCTGTCTTTGCGCGCCAAAGAGTGGTACCCCCCAGCCGCGATCGATACAAAGGCGCCCTCCACCTTTGTCGGCATTGCTGCATTAGTCGTAGTGCCCAAGCCAAGCTGTCCCTCTTCGTTTGCCCCCCAGGCGAAAAGCCCTTCCTTTGCGCGCAAACCTAGCGAATGGTTGCCGCCCGCTGCGATTACAACCCAGTCATTGCCATCAGCAACTTTGACAGGAAGTGTCTGAGGACTCGCTGACGCAATTCCAAGTTGACCACTTTGATTGTCACCCCAAGCCATCAGTGAACCGTTGCGTTTGATCGCCAGACTATGGTTGCGTCCGGCGGCGATGGAAGCAAATTCCCGTCCGATCTCCCTAGGTGTAGTCACATCATCCAGTTTGGCAATCCCAACCTGACCCAGTTCGTTATTACCCCACGCATAAAGCACGCCCTCAAGACTAACTGCCAGACTATGCGCAGCTCCAGCAGCAATCTTTGAAAACCCGGTGCCGATGTGCATTGGTGTGGAACGCGGAACCGTTGTTCCATCACCGACTTGTCCAAACTGATTACCACCCCAAGCCCACACGGCACCATCAGTCATCAGAACCAGCACATGCTGCCCGCCAGCCGCAATGTCTGCAATATGCCCCGCTATCGGCACGTTTCTTGGTTCAGATCTCTTTCCAGTGGCATCGCCGCCAGCAACCTGCTGGCCCCACACCCAAAGCGTCCCGTCACGCTTTACACCTACGGTAAAACTCCCACCGGCAGCGATCCTGTCGTAAGGCCCAGCAGGTGCAACAACCGGACTGCTACTGTCTTTGCCAAACGTGCCATTGAGCTGACCCGATGAATTTTCTCCCCACGCCAGTGCCACACCATCCTTGCGCAATACAACCGTATGGTTTCCACCTGCGGCAATCTGCACAATGTTTTCAACACGCGTTGAAGCAGCCTCCGCCAATGCCTTTCGAATTTCATCGTCCTTCTTTTTGGCTGGAGTTTTAGGACCACTAGTGCCTTCAAAGTCAATGGGGGCAGCGAGCCCATTGCCCCCTGCAATTGCACACAACCAGAAAGTCAGAAACAGAGTCAATATTTTCATTTCTTCGCCGCAGTTTCATCTTTGACAAGCGTGGCTACCGTTAGCTCACGCGCCAATCGCAAACCAATGAAAGGCCTGCGTTGACCCGGTGGAATCGCCTCTCTCGAGCTGAATCGTACATCTGCTGCTGCATAGTTGAACGCGCCCCCTCTATACACACGACTCTGACACGTAGCACTCGTAACAGCAGAACCATCAGTTGACGCACCCGTGTAATCATCCGCCTTGCAGTCTGCAACCCATTCCGCCACATTGCCGATCGTGTCATGTATTCCAAACCTGTTTTGGCGAAGCGAGGTGCTTCCCGGCGCAGTGTACGGACTTAGGTCATTGCACTTGAACGCCACTTTGGCACCTGTTCGCTGTGCAAAAGACTCGTCCGCCAGATTGGCATACTCACACACCTTGGCCTCGTCTGCACCCCACGGGACAGCTGCATCACTACCGGCACGCGCAACGTATTCCCACTCCGACTCCGATAACAACCGATAGGTCTTGCCCGTGACCTGGCTCATCCATTGTGCGTAGGCATTGGCATCAAACCAGCTAATGCACACCGCAGGCTCATCATCGCGTTGCGTGAAACCGGGCGACTTCCAACTTCGCACATTTCCATCCGGTAACTTCTTGTCGCAGGATGGGTCTCCACCAAAGTTATACCCAGATGCGTTGACAAATGCACTGAACTGCGCCTTGGTGATTTCAAAGCGACTGATCGCCAACTCAGATGCAATTTTCACAGCATGCCGTGGGAGTTCGTCAGGACTTGCCCCGTTTCCACTCCCCCCTTGCTGAAAACTGCCTTTTTCCACAACCACCATTTCAGGGCAACTTGGACAGTCCCGAATAAGACCTCCTGGTGAAAATCCGTCCGCCTTAACCGCCGCCGATGTAGCATCAGCAACAGGTGAGCCACTTCGATGCATGAATGCATACGCCGCCCCGCAGACCACAACTACAGCCACCGAAGCAAGAATAATCGTCATTCCCGATTTCTTCCCCGCCGTTGCCCCTCCCACGGCGCTGTTGGTACCCAAATCGTCGAGCCACTCTCGTGCGTTTTGGTAACGGTCTTTGACGCCAATTCTCATCGCCTTGTCAATACTCGCCAAAAACCTGTTTGAGTACTTGACCTTACCGAGATCGGCAGCCGGAACTAGTAGATCCCGAAGCAGTCGCGTATTGCTTGCGCTGGGCTTGCGACCCACGACCATTTCATAGACAGTTGCTCCAATGGAGTAAATATCCGAATAGGGGCCTTGCGGAAACTGGCCGGTGCTATCCCATTGCTCCGGAGCGGAGTAGTTGTAAGTGACCATTGCCGTCATTGGCCGCTGAACTTCGTCATTCGTCTGCTGCCGCGCTGAGCCAAAATCGATCAAGATTGGACGCTCGCCGTCGGCCAGGAAAATATTCGAAGGCTTGATGTCACGATGCAGAATTCTGGTGGAGTGCAGCGCCTCGACCCCACTCAAAAGGGAGAAAAGAAAATCCCTGATCCACTTTTCGTCGAACTGAGGTTCCCGCTCAATACGCTGCTCCAGCGTTTCCCCAACACACAGATCCATCACCATGTAGGCGGTGCGATTTGCCTCGATACACCGATAGACGCGCACTACCGAAGAGTGATTTATTCCCGCAAGCAGACGCGCTTCTTCAATAAAACCAGCCAACCCAGTGCTATACGCAGCTTCATCTTTCTTTGAAAGGATTGTTATAGCGTTGTTATCAAATCGAGCTGCCAATCCTCGTGGAAGATACTCCTTTATTGCTCGCGTCTGATTGAGAGAGTGATCATGGGCGCGATAAACAATTGCAAAGCTTCCGCTACCCAATACGTCCTGAATTTCAAACTCATTGATCCTGTACCCAACTGGTAGGGCACGTGCGTCTACTCCTGCACGTTCTGGTGGCTCTTCAAAAAAGCTGGGCGCATTTTGATCATTAATCATAAGATTTATACCTGTTCAAACCAGTATTTTCAGTGCTGTATTACGGATTGGTCTGTCATCACATTCGCACACAGGAGCTGAACATGAAACAAACTATCGCTTCTTTTGAATATTGATTACTGGCACAAGCCTACTTACTGCCTTTTCGCCGCTTGATAAGACACAAAGACTCTGCCACTTCAACAAGATGGGTTGCACTGTCAGAATTTTCGTTAAAAGACACGATTCGCCCACGCAACGCCGCGATCGTTGGGTCTCTCAGATTACCCTCCGTAAAAAGTAGCTGCCCTCTTTGCCAGCAGCGCATCTGGTATGACCCTGCAACTTCATTACTCGGCATTGGTCGTTCAACCGGAGTAAAAGCGGGTTTTTGCTCCAAAATTGGTTGCGGAACCTTCAACTGCGCTTCTTTTTCAGATTCACTTGCAATGGCGACCCAGGGCGCAAAGATTGCCACGGCTACCAAATACAGGGGGAAATTGGTAGCACGCGATCTCGCTCCATTCTTCATCTTTATCTCCGGTTGATCACAAATCGTGCTTCACCAAATCGCGCGTCAGCGCTAGTACCAATTGATGCGCGAATCATGTTCAAAGTGCGCTTTTGCATTTCGATAGCCCCAACATGATCACGTCCAACGGACAACGCAGGATCGTTGTCTGACGCAAAGCAGGCTACCGAATCCAAAGTACCGGTAACCTTGATTCCAATACTCGGATCGCCAGGAACAACAACTTCCTGATTGGCACCAACCCAAGGATCTGAATTGACTGGGTTCGGAAAAATCCGCATAGTGGAGCGGTCTTTTTCAGAAGTCAGGTAACAATACAAGTAGGCATCCTGATTGGTCTTTACGGTAAGGCTCAATGGATCACCGATGCGTGGTTTCTTAGCGAGGCTTGTCCCCGTGAACTCAACACCGATTGGCCTCCAGGAAGACTCTTCGGCCAAATTGATAGACCGCGTCGCGACCTTTGTTCCAGGCTGTTTAGGGATACTTTTTACAGCAAACTTCTTGAGAATTTCGTCGTCAGACAAAAAAGCCAGTTGCTTACTACTTCGCTTGACATTCTTGTTTGGCAAATTCACGATCAGGGAAAACATTTGCTCATCCACCGTTTGAGGTGGCGGCATCTTGTTTGCGGCCGCAAGAGACTTGAGAGATTCACCAAATTCTCTATTGGGCTTCCCATCAACAGGTCCGTTGTATCTACCCATGATCCGCAACTGGTTTTGCATGTACTTGACCAGTTTTCCTTCTTCCACCAAATTGAAATACCAATCCCCAATCTCGCGTTTAACCATTGGATGCGAAGACGGTACACCGAGGCATTGCCAGTAAGGTATGCGCAGCAATTTTCCGAACAATTCAACGCTCGCCAATTCGACAAGGTTGCGAACGCCACCACCCACTCCTTCTGAACGATTGACGCTAAAGTTGTAACTGATTCCAAAAGTCTTGTTATCCATGGTGCCTTGCATAGCCCCACCGCCTGCCGCTGGTTGAGGTTGAGGTTGTTGCTGGCCCTGCTGTTGTTGACCACCAACCGAAACCCCAACATTACTACTCTCGCTAGATCGTTGAAGCATCACTGAATTTCGCGAAGTCACTCCAGGTAACAACTCCATGGTTTTGGTACTCATGATGCTTAGGTCCAAGCCAACAAGTGCTGTAGTGGCACCCCCCTGCTTCCCGCCGCTAATAGGCCCCAACTGTGCATTCAGAGCGACTTGTCCTGACGCAAGGCCTTCATCCATTTGGGTAAGCGACCCCCTGATGTTGTACTCAGGCTGAAAGTTGTAGACATTCTGGTGACCACCAGAGTTTTTAAGCCAGTCCTGTAGGTTTTTGACATCGCTCCCAAAAGTGACAAGTCGAATTGCCCGACTTCTTCGTGTCATATCAGATACGGAAGAAATCAACATGTCCCGCGTGCCAACGTTGGCTCGTTTAGTATTGTCAACGAGATCTTCTGTCAGAACGACCACGTCACGAATTCCATTGTCGATCAACAGCATATCCATGCATACCAACGCATCATCGAAATTGGTTATGGTCCGCTGCACCGGGGCTTCCGGGCTGTTCTTGACCTCAATAGCAGCCTTGACAACATCTTGCCGAACATCTGTCACACTGTTTCCGGCACAACCAAACAGTGCAGCTCCGAACAAACTAAAAATTGCAAGTGCCGTCTGGCGTGTTTTCATTACCATTCCTTCTTAGGTCAATCCAAATTTGCCGCCCAAAGCACTCCAGGAAGCCACAACATAGTACCCCGTCACTCAGAGGCCAATCTCATCTAATATTTCTTTCACATTAGTGACTGTCTTTACAACTCCGTTGAGACCCACGTTAACCGTGTCTATGGCGTGACCCACTTCGCTTACCACTTCAATACCCTCCGTCGAAAGGCTGGTAATGAACTCAGAGAGCTTCATGAAGTCATCGTGAAAATGCTGGATGTTCTGACCCAAATCTCCAAGATGTCCCATGACCCCATTTTCAAGATCACTGACGCTGGAAACCAACTTGTCCTTGACCCCATTGCCAGCGCTTTGTGCTTGCTCCGCAAAATGTTGCGCCTGCTCCCCAATATGCTGAGAGTAGCTTCCGACTTCCTGCTCCAAATCGTGCAAGTGGTTATTCGCTTCCTGCTCGAAGGTATGAAACGTCTGTTCAACCTTCTGATGCAATTCCGCAACGTGGTGCACCAATTCATTTCCGAACTTATTCGCCGCCTGATGCCCTGTATCGACGATATGGTGTGCAGCATCGTTAACTTTATGGCTCGTGTCATCGGCAAGATGCCCAACTTCCTGAACCAATTGTTCCACACTGTGGTCAGCCTCATCGATCTTCTGGACCAGCCCATCGTTGTCATGCTGGAGCTCGGAGATGTGTTTCACTGTCTCTTCCACACACGGTGCGCTCGTATCTTCAGTCGCGGTCAGAGCCTCTCCCAATTCAGTAAACGCTTGGGTCAGTTCCCCATCGAGCGAATGACATTGACTTGTCAATGTATGCAATCTCCCCACGTGCTGTTCTGTTTCTGTCTGCAAATGTGCAGAAAAGGAATCGAACTCCTGATCAAGATTGTCGAGCAGCGACTCTACCTCGACGAGGTGCTGATTGGCCTGCTCCAGCGCAGACTTGAATGCCTGAAGCTGCGCATGAACGGTTGCTTGAACTGATGACGCCATTTTGTATCCCCCGGAAATTTTTAGTGCTAGGTCTAAATGTCTACACCGACCGCTGAAGCGACGCTTCTGACGTTACCAATGGTTTCTTCGATCGGACTGATCAGGCTGTCAATGATGTCAAAAACCGGCTTGAGCGCCTCTCGCACAGCTTCGTTCTCACCGCCGGCTTTGTGCATGGCATCCGTTACGGCGTCAATCTCGCGCCCTACTGCGTCAGTCAAATCACTCACAACGCTCTTGACGCCATCTTCCAGAATTTCGCGCCCCTGCGACATCAAGCCAGTAACTGCTCCAGCGACATCTTCATGACCAACCGCTGCCAAAAACTGCGCTGCCTGCCCCGCGTGTTCAACCATCGGATTGATAAGGTCTGAATGCACAACTGAATCGAGCTGGTGCTGAAATTGTTCGACATGGTCATGGGCGTTATGCGCAAAAGTCTCCGACTGATCCTTCATGTGGGACAAAAATTCGTCAAAACCGGTCATTGCTGGATGTGCCTGAGACTCGAATTGCTTGCCCAGGTCGACCACATGATCATGAAGGTTGTGAACCCTGTCCTTGGCACTCTCAACAAATGAATGCGCTGTATGTTTGACCTGCTCCATCATTTGCTGAGACGTTGTCTTGGAATGGTCTACTGCTGTCTGTGCAAGTTTGGCGCTCTGCTCAAAATGTTCCATGGCTGACTTGATTTCCGCAGCCCATTGATCCATTTTGTTGTACGTATCGTGGTGCTCGGTTTCGCAGGTGTTTACCAACTGACTCATGTTGTCAATAGTATGGTGTACTGCGTCTTCAAGATGTTTGCTCGCCGTAGCCAACACACTTTTGGAGTGCTCCACAGCACCATTGAGTTGCTCAACCTTATGGCCAACGGCATCAAACCGCTGCTTGACTTCATCCATTCGCGCCAGAATGCTGTGGCCTTCCTGAATGATGGCATTGAACTCTTCCGATTCCGCATGCGTATCGACTTGAACATGGGTGTGCGTTGCCATGATAAACCTTTGTGTTAGATGTTAGCGATGAGGAGGTTAGAGTCCGATGGCGTCTTCAAGAGCCTTGAGCGCTGCGATGGCGTCTTTGATAATCTCGGTCGCCGCCTTGAGCGCAGCAAGTTCTGGAAGAATCGGCGACATGGCTCCAGTAATCGCTGCCCCGGCCGTGGTAGCAGCAATCGACTCCACAATCTGTTCTGCCAAAAACGCCACCGCCTCATGGATGAGTTTGTTGAATTTCTCCTGGACCTTGCTTTGAACCTCGTGGGTGGTGTTTTCGCTTACGTGTTGCAACAACGTTTCAAGCTCGTGCTGGAATGAGGTACTCACGGTATTGCATTGACTACCCAAGTCACTCACCGCTTGTGTCAAATTCGAAAGTGTCTGCTCAAAATGCCCAGGCAACAAAGTATCTATATGCGTACCCAATAGGTCTTTGAAAGCGCCAGATGCCTTTTGAATGACCTGTGTCTGTGTCTCCTGAATGCTGTGCGCAAGATTGCCGCCTGTCGCAAAAGCTTTCTCGGCAAGTTCATTCAACTCATTCGCCATTTGGGCGACCTGGCCAATAAACTCGTCTTTTGCGTGATCAAGTTCGCCGCCGGCTTGCTCAATTTCCCCTGAAAATGCGACCATTTCCTGATGCAGGGCGTGGTGCCCATCCCGGTGTTGGTCCACATGATCACCCAGCCCCTTGGTTTCTTCCTCAAATGCGTGCGTCAGGTCCTTAAAGGACTGAACAGTGGGCTCACACTTTGTTGCACACTCTTCCTGCAGTTTGTGCAGTCGGTCAACCTCTTCGGTCAACGCATGACGAAGCAGGTTATCGCAGTTCCTATCTAGGTCAAATTCGAACGAATCCTCTTCGCTTTGAAGTTTGCTAAAGTCGCTTTCCAGTACACCAAACCCCTCACGCAGAACGCCAACCCGCTCATTCAATTGGCCCTGTATTTCCGTTATATCTTTGAACGATGCCATGATGATTCCTTTAGTGTTTCATCAGCCGATTAAAACAATGCCTCTGCCAGATCAATCACTGGCTTGATTTCCTTGATGACTTTGTCAACTTCCTTAACCGAGTCCAAAATCTGGCCCAGATTGCCGTCGAAGAGCTGATGCATTTCTTCACCCGCTTGCATGAACTCACCCACCACTGAAATCACCCCCCCGACATTGCCACCAATGGCTTCACCGACCTGATTTAGCATGTGCTCATGCTGATCGCCGTGCATTTGATCCAGATCTCCTCCGAACTCATCCAAAGATTTTGAGACGTGCTCGGTTACGCTTGCAGCAGCATGTCCGATGTGACTAATAACATCCGCCATTCCATGCGCCATCTCTCCACCGAGATGGGTTACGTGCTGTTCAATACTGCTGGCGTGTTCATCCGCCTGCCCCAGTGTGTGCTCGATGCCACCCATCCAATCTGTTAGATGATGGCTAACCTCTTCTCCGACCTTGTGACCAATTTCCTTGGCTGACTCCAGTCCACCATGCAACTCCGTTCCATGTCCGGTAGTTGTTTCGTGCAGCGTATGAACCGAGCCTTCAGCCTGATGGACTTCGTCCTTGTAAACTTGCCCTCCGTCTATAGCCTGCCCAAATACGTCTTTTATTTCGCCCGCCTGGTGCTGCCATGTTTGAGCGACTTCATGAGCCTGCTTGGGTAGGCGCTCGTGAATTTCGTCAAGGGCATCCTGAATGTCGTCAGCCCAACTGGTCATGTCGTGCATGGCCGTATCAAACTTGTGCTTCATACCCTCCAGAGTCGGCACAAAGTGCTCCTGGATGGTAGATTTCATTTGGGTGGCAAGCTCACTTAACTGAGCATCTGCATGAGCCATATCGTCTCTCCTCCTGTTGAATTGTCAAAAAGTCCCGTTTCGTCCAATCAAATTCTATTGAAGTATGTCCCTAGCAATGTGTTCTGACAAGTGACCGTCAGTCCAACCCACAAATGTGGGCTGCGCCAATCACTGGTCCTGCGCTAACGACTTCGCAATCATCCAGCACCGACAACGCGATTTCAGTTTCCGCATCGACTGCATTCGCATGGATACGCCCATCCGGCTCCCAAGTCACATTGACTTTGACACGCAACATGCCTTGACCTTGCAACGGACCAAACTCCGTCATACGGCACAACACTGGCTTGTCCCCTTTTTTCTGTTGGGCAAGCTTGACGGTCAACCGACGCTGCACATCCCGATTAGCCATGACCGAAAAACTGGCACTGGCCGGCAACGATGCACCTGCCTCGATGAGTGGCTTCAAGACAACCCCTCCATCGTCTTTTGCAGCACCCAATGCGCCCAACATGCACGGTGCAGCTACAAGAATGTCAAAGCCAGGATCGCGATCCACAAGCCGCCTCTTAGCAGCCCCTTTCGAATAGATACCGGAGTCGGACGTTCGAACCACGGCATCATCGAAACCCATTTCTCTGCACATGGTCTTGGCGATGCCCCTTCCCAACCCAACGGGTGCAACCACCACGGCAGACGCGAATGAATCTGCCTGATAATTGGCTCCCGCCAAAACCTGCCCCAAACGCGCCACGACGTCTGTCGCGATATTGCTGATTTCAGCCAATGCAACAGGAAGTGGAAAAACAAGCGGAATAACGGTTGAGCCTCTTACCAGAGCCCATGTAGGCATGCGCGCGTTGAGTCGGGGGTCGGTATCGAGGCACTGCCAGATGTCCTGCCAAATTTTTTCAAATTCTGCGCTTTCGGTGCCGTTAAACAATGAGACCCCCGGCAGCAGGTCTTCGGCATCCCGGTTCCAGCCGGTCAGCCACTTGTCTCTAAGTGCCGTCATTCCAAGACGCGGGACTGTCTGAGAAGCAATTGGTAGTGCCTCTTTTAACGCAAAGTCCACAATACGAAACCGCAATGCATCATCGTCGACGCTGACGATCAAAGTACGGCCGCTACTTGGCAAATCCAGTCCTGCCGCAAGTGCCTGGTCTTCTCCGCAAACACTAGTCGGGCGTTGAGTTGCATCAGCGACTAGCTTAGACAAGCCCAAACGCGCTGCCCGACTGAGTTTATCCGGCACCACCAATACAAGGTCAGGTGGGGCGCTCAGCCAAGCCCCGGACTCCTGAAGCAGCCGTCTGGCTGTCAACGCCGTGAAGGCGCTTGCAGTCAAGCCACGTCCCATCCCATCGCGGGCAACAAACGTGCCTTCCTGCAATCCACTCCTGCTATACCTCCAGAGCAGGGGCTTCACGCTGCCACCCGAAGCAACCATTTGTGCCGCGTAGCCCAACTGGGCGCCGCCCCTGTCAAGGCTAACCACGCTGGGCGTGCAATAGCGCTGGATTTCAACAGCATCCTCCATACGGGTTGGTGCATTCATGGCGTCCTTCCAGGCCGCACGTACATGCATATCACCGATGTGGATTGCCAGCACCACCCCACTGGTGGTGGCTACATTTCCGCTGTCAGTCATTTCGCACCCTCCTGACCTTCCGGGCCGGAAGACACGGGCTGTGCCGGAGTTGCCGAGACCACTTTGGCACCTGCGCTTGATGCGCTTCTTTGTTGGCCAAGCTTGGCCAGAGCCGCCAATCGCTCCAATGCAGCACTTCGTACCGGCTCCACATGCCTGACAGCAGGTGTGGCACGAATCACTGCTGGTAACGGCGCGGCCCCTGGGTCGCCCGCCCCAACCGCGGCTACGGGTGCTTTTAAAACCAGCGGCGCACGTGTCGCCACACCGACTGCGCCAACGGCGGAGGTTGCTGGTCGCTCAGCGACGTTACGCGCGCGCTCCATTCCCTGAATAAACTGCTGCAGCTTTTGGACGATGGTACTGGCTGCCTGCTGACGCCTTTGCAAGAAGCCTTTCATCAGCTCATCCTCATTCTTACGTCCATCCAACAGTCGCGTTTTGATGGAGGCCTGGCGTTTGACAACTGCATCAACAGACGTGTTGACGGAAAACCTGACCTCTTCTACGAAAGCTTGGTACACCTTGACAATTCCCTGCTCGGTTTTACCCAAAGGCCGCTGGACAGCTTGATATACCTGCTCACGAATTTTTTCGAGTTTTTCTTCCAGCGACTTCTTCTCTTCTTCACCCTTTACCAGCATTGAAAATACGAAATACAGGAGCATGACAATCACGATCACACCGCTAAATTTCATTAAACCGCGTTTGATTGATGGTTCACCAAAAAGCACAAATACGCCTGCTGCCATCGTGACAAACGAGAACGCCATGCTGGCAAACATTCGCCCTTCGGCAAGCCGCTTGAACAGGCCAAGATGTGTGTGGCTATCCTCAACCTCGGATTCCACGGTGATGCCATTCAACTGGCGGTCAAAGCTCGAACGTTGCAGCACGGGCAACCGGATCTCCCTGAGAGCATCGGCAAACATGGGGTACAACTCCGCGCTGCGTCGCAATCGATCCATCAATTCGCCGCTCTGCTGGTTCAACAGTTCCAGGTCTTTGCGAACCTGAACATCCAGGGCATTGACCATACGCGATCGTATTCCATCGATTGCAGCGGGGTCGGGAACGACGGTATAGCGATGGCTCACCAGTCCCTGAAATATTCTGGCCCGCAATATTGGGTACTTGGTTTCCGCAGCCGACTGCTCCTGACGCAAAATCAGATTGTCAATTGTGAGCTTTGTTACCAGTAGCCTCGCATCAAACGGCAACACCCCGTCTTCGTTGCCCCGGGCTATTTCGTCCTTGCGAGCCGAAGTCCATTGATCAAGCAACATCTTGATCGTGTCCGACTGCTCCTTAAGATCGCCCGCGCTGGCATCTTCGCCTTTTCGTGTGCGGCCCAAGTCGCTGCTGCGAAACCTGAGCGCGGCCAGTTCGGCCTGTATATCCTTTTGCAACGCGTCTGCAGTCTGCGTCAGACTAGCCCACACTGCCGCCACCACAGCCTGCCGTCGAAAATCGGATGTCAAGTGGCTTCCCAACGCTGTCAGCAAGGTTACTTCCTCGCCACGTGGAGGCAACACTTGCCAATTCTTGAAAGCCGAAAATGGCTTACCAGATGCGTCGCCTGCGTCGTTAGGGCCGCTGTCCAGTTGCACCCCATTCTCGCAGGCCTCCGCAAATCCCGCCAAGCCAGCCATAACTACCGAATCGCTTTCCGGCAAAGGACCACAAACAACCACGAGATCAGTCGAATTCAACAAATGACCAAACAGAACGGGCGACGCAAAAACCAGCTCGGGAGCGTGCACCAAGTGAATACAGGCAATGCCGCTGCCAATGGCATCATCAGACAGGCCCAACAATCGAACAGCCCCGCCTTGCCGAGCCAAGGCCGAGGGCAATTGATTTCGATCAAGAATTGACAGTACCAACTCAGCTGGCTTCTCGGTTTCTGAGACTGCTAATCGCGCGGAAACAGGGAAGACGTCAAATGCCACGGGGACCGTCAACACAACGGTAATGCGCACACGATCATCAAAAAGTGCGGAAATCGCTTCTTCCGTTCTGAAGATGAACGCGTCTCTTCGCGCGCCATGGGCGTACTCGGCGCACAGTACGCGCAAGCTTTGCGCTTGTGATAGCGCCGTTGCCGAAAAAGCCTCCATCTCTCCGCTCCCCCTGAATCAATTGCAAAATCTGAAGGGATCCGGGTCTACCACCCATTTCGGATGAAATAATGCCCAGAATAAAACGATATGTGATATTTTTTCAAGATATTGTGCCACCTCCGGGAGGCCCGCGCTAAAAAATGTCTTGCCATCATGCTGAATTGCCTGAAAATCCGTTTTCGTAGGCTATTGATCTATGCCACCTCCTGGTTGAATCCGTACTGAACCTGATTACCTAAACTGCAACATGACGAAAACCCGATTGATTGGCCGTTTTGGCTTCTATTTTTTGACGGTTTGTTTGTCCGTTTTGTTTTGCTGTGCCCAGGCTCAGGAATCCGGCGGGCGCAGTTCGGGCAGGGACGCGGGCAACCCGAAAAGGATCGCGCTGGTCATCGGCAATGACACTTACACACACGTTCGGCCGCTGCAAAAGGCCGGAAATGACGCGACTGCCATGGCTCGAGAACTCAAAGCTGCCGGGTTCGAGGTCTTACTGCATCGCGACTTGAACTATCGTGGCATGGTCAAGGCGGTTGAAACACTTGCAAACACAATTACCGGAGGAGATCAGGTCGTATTCTTCTTTGCCGGACATGGCGTGCAACTCAAGACGGGCAATTACTTGCTGCCAGTGGACATCGAGGCCAGTAGCGAAAGTGAGATCGAGAAAACAGCCTATGGCTTGGCAGATTTGACTGACAAACTGAGTGAGGCCAAAGCATCTTTTGCACTGGTTATGGTCGATGCCTGCCGTGATAACCCTATCAAGAGCAACGGCCGCAGCGTCGGCGGCAGTCGAGGGTTAAGTCCTGTAGACCCCCCAAAGGGACAAGTTGTCGTTTTTTCTGCCAGCAAGGGGCAGCAGGCACTTGACCGCTTGAATGATACGGACAAGGACCCAAATGGTGTGTTCACACGTGAATTTATCAAGCGGATGAAGAAGCCCGGCGTGCGGGTTGAAGACATGGTACGCGAAGTGCAGGACTCGGTTGAAGCACTTGCACGAACAGTCAGCCACGACCAGCGCCCTGCCATGTACAGCGAGGCACGCGGGAATTTCTATTTCTTTGGTCCCACCACGGTGCGCCTGCAAAGCCCCGCCAACTCCAGCGCGACAGATCCCGAATACGAAACATGGACGGCTGCCGGCGAAGCCAATACCGTAGCCGCCTACCAGGCGTATCTGGACGCTTTTCCCAAAGGGAAGTTCGCTGTCGCAGCGCGAATCAAGCTAGCCGCTTTGGCAACGCCCGCGGTAACTCGACCTCCACCTGGCGCTGCATCCAATGTGCCTCCCGCTACCGCGGCGACGATCGACGATGTCAAGGCTACGACGCAGACCACAGCGCCCTCAAACCGTGTCGACAAGGTCAGCCCCACACCGCCCCCAGTTGTTACAAAACCGGTGATCGTCGTAACACAGGCACAAGTCGGTCCAAAGGATTGTTCTGAATGCCCGGAAATGGTGGAGATACCGGCGGGTAGTTTTGACATGGGTGAAACAGGTTCCACCCGTCGCGTGGTTCTTAGGGCTTTTGCGTTGAGCAAAACAGAAGTGACCCAGCGCCAGTGGAAGGCGGTAATGGGAGCCAACCCCAGCGACTTCAGTACCTGCGGTGACCAGTGTCCTGTTGAAAACATCAATTGGGACGACGCGCAGGCATTTGTGCGAAAGCTCAGCCTAAAGACCGGTCAGAATTACCGCCTGCCCAGCGAGGCGGAATGGGAATACGCATGCCGCGCCAATGACCGAAAAGAGCACTGTGGAAGCGACTACGTCGATGCTGTCGCGTGGTACGGTGCAATGACTACACCCGCTGGGAACAGTGCGCGTACGACCAATCGTGTGGGACTCAAGCAACCCAATGCCTGGGGCTTGTACGACATGAGTGGCAATGTCTGGGAATGGACACAGGACTGCTGGAATGACAACTACCAAGGCGCACCCGCTGACGGAACCGCATGGAGCACGGGCAACTGTGGACAACACGTGTTGCGAGGAGGATCTTGGCAGTACAGCCCACAATTAACACGTTCAGCTGCGCGCATCCATTACGCATCAAGTCTCAGATTAAACATCCTGGGACTGCGCGTTGCACGGTCATACCCATAGCCATGTAATGACCAAATCGTTGGTTGCCGGGAGTTTTAGCGAAGACCGTTTATCAGAATTTTCAGGTCGGCATGGTTACTCATTTTTTTGAGCGATTTCTCGCTGGCTCCCTTAGTCTGCACAGGGACGGATGCGGGCATCGCCAAGATCCTTATCCCGATCTGGAGCCAGAGCAAAGAGTCAAAGACTGTAGTAGACGGCATCTCTCGTCCTCGGGTCACCAGTACCGAAAACAGATCTACAGGCAATATTTTTAGCCTGACCGATAACCGCATCGCACGGACGCATTTGGGTCCGGCATGCAGCCAAGGTGACTGCCGTTTGCCTGCGCGACACCTAAAATGCCAAGGTGAACACTGCCTTGCACCCCAATCCCCCCCGCCGACCCATCCGTGAACTCTCTGACGAACTGATCAGCCAGATAGCCGCTGGCGAAGTGGTAGAGCGTCCCGCCTCGGTGGTGCGCGAACTGGTGGATAACGCACTGGATGCCGGTGCCACCCAAATCACGGTGCGATTGCTGGCAGGCGGCGTGCGCCTGATCAGCGTGGAAGATGACGGCCAAGGCATCCTGACCAGCGAACTGCCGCTGGCCTTCAGGCGCCACGCCACCAGCAAGATCGGTAACCTGCAGGATCTGGAGTCCGTGGCCACCATGGGTTTTCGTGGCGAGGCCCTTGCTGCTATAAATTCAATAGCTGACTGCGCAATACTGTCGAGGGCCAACGGCCAATCCGACGCATATCTTCTGGACGGAAGAACAGGTGAACTCAAGCCCGTGGCGCGCAGCCAGGGAACCACCGTCGAGGTTAAAGAGTTATTCTTCAGCACACCGGCACGGCGCAAGTTCCTTAAAACCGACGCCACGGAGTTGGCACACTGCATTGAGTCCGTTCGCCGCCACGCCCTGGCCCGCCCCGATGTGGGCTTTGCCATCTGGCACGAAGGCAAATTGGTGGAACAGTGGCGACGCTGCGCCGTCACGGGTGATGGCGTATTGAACCCGATGGAAGCACTGGACCAACGCCTGACAGATGTGCTGGGAGCCGACTTCATCGCGCAGTCCATCGCGGTGGATTGGCGACCCGCCAGTACCCCCCGTGGGATGAGCGAGTCATTGAGCCAACCCGCTACTGGCATCGAAGCGCACACGCAGGGGCTGCGTGTGTGGGGTCGGGTCGGCGTGCCCGACGCCGCCCGCTCGCGCGCCGACCAGCAATTTTGCTACGTGAATGGTCGCTTTGTTCGCGACAAGGTGCTCACCCACGCCGCTCGCAGCGCCTATGAGGACGTTCTGCACGGCCACCGCCAACCAGTTTATGCGTTGTACCTGTCCATGGATCCGGCACGGGTGGACGTGAACGTGCACCCCACCAAAATCGAGGTGCGCTTTCGCGACAGCCGGGAAGTCCACCAGGGCGTGCGCCATGCCGTGGAAGACACGCTGGCTACACCCCGCGCTACGAACGCCCAGGCTGCGGCATCGCTCGAAGCACCCCTATCGGCCTGGCCAGACGCTTTAGAGTCAAAAACGCCTGCAGCCCCCATGTATTCTGCGCAACCAGCTATCAATTTCGGAGCAATTATCGGCGCACAAGGCGGCCATGTCGTGCGCGATGTGGGAGGTTGGGCGCCAGAGGGTTCTGCGCAGGTCAAGGAGGAGCCCGCACAGCGGGCGGGGGACACGGAGCAGAACCCTCTGGTGCCCAACCTCCCAGCCCGCGAAGAAACGGCGGCCGTTTGGCCCTTGGGCCGCGCACTGGCACAGCTACAAGGCATCTACATCCTGGCCGAGAACAACCAGGGGCTGGTGATTGTGGATATGCACGCCGCCCACGAGCGCATCGTCTACGAGCGGCTCAAGAACCAGTTGACCGCGCAAACAACGGCTGGTACCAGCAACACCGTGGCGCAACTCGCCAGCCAGCCGCTACTCATCCCCGCCACCTTTGCCGCCACACCGCAAGAGGTAGCCACCGCCGAAGCGCACGCCGCCACGCTGCATACGCTGGGTCTGGAGATCAGCCCTTTCTCCCCCAAAACGCTGGCCGTGCGCGCCGTGCCCACCTCGCTAACACAAGGCGACGCGGTCGAACTGGCGCGCAGCGTGCTCGCCGAGTTGGCGCAGCACGAGGCCAGTACCGTCATCCAGCGCGCTCAAAATGAACTGCTGGCCACCATGGCCTGCCACGGTGCCGTACGCGCCAATCGTCGTCTGACAGTGGACGAGATGAACGCCCTGCTGCGCCAGATGGAAGCGACCGACCGCAGCGACCAGTGCAACCATGGCCGTCCTACCTGGCGCCAGCTCAGTCTGCGTGAGATCGACGCCTTATTCATGCGCGGGCGATAGTCCGTGCAAACCAAACACTTCGCCCAATTGGTGATGCTATCGGCCCTGTGGGGCGCCTCGTTCATGCTGATCCGCATTGCCAGCCCCGTGCTGGGGCCCAACGTGCTGGCTGCCATGCGCATTGGCATGGCCACGCTAACGCTCACAGTTCTGATGCGCGCCATGCGCCACTCGTGGCCTATGGGACATTGGCGCGAATTGGCACTGATTGGCCTGCTGTCGGTGGCCCTGCCTTTTTTGCTCTTTGCCTGGGCCGCGCTGCAGTTGCCGGCAGGGTACAGCGCGCTGTTGAACTCAACCGCCGTGGTCTTTGGCTTGCTTGCCTCAACCTGGATGAAGGAAGACACACTGACCCTGCGCAAGGTCATCGGATGCATTTGCGGCTTTGGCGGCGTGATGCTGATCGTGGGTCTGGGGCCGGTGGAGCCGTCAAGCAAAGTGTTTCTGGCCGCGCTGGGCTGCGTCGCGGCATCGGCCTGCTACGGCATCTCGACCCCGCTGATGAAACGCGCGCTGAGTCGCATGGAGCCACTACAGATTGCCGCCGGACTGCACGCCATGTCTCTGCTGATGCTCATACCCGGTGCCGCTTGGAGCTGGCCGCAAGCCCACTTCACACCAACCGCACTGATGGCGGTGGCCATCATGGGCGTGGTTACCTCCGGAATCGCCTACTGGATGCACATTCGCATCCTGGCGCATGTATCGCCCGTGGCCGCCATGAGCCCCACTTTCATGATTCCGGTATTCGGTGTGACCTGGGGGCACCTTTTTCTGGGCGAACAGCTCAGCACCGGCATTTTTGCGGGTGGTGCGCTGGTGTTGCTGGCAAGCGCCCTGATTACCGGCTTCAACCCCTGGCAGAAATGGCTGGACGTGGTGGATGCCAAGCCCTGAGCACAGGAAAAATAGTTGCCACACGCGTCAACGATTGGCGCAGCACCTCCGTTGTAGGAGGGCCTCCACCTACCGGAGTCGACCAACACGCTTTGAAAGGCATTTGACATGAACAAGCTTCTCGCAACCCTGATCGCTGGTTTTTTTGCTGCTGGCGCATTTGCGCAAGCTCCGGCACCCGTAGCAAAACCTGCACCGGTAGCGGTCGCGGCGCCTGCTGCAACTCCTGCCCCAGTTGCGGCACCTGCTGCCGCGGCACCCGCCGCCACTGCCAAAGCGGATGGCAAGAAAAAAGCTAAAAAAGCCAAAAAGGCCAAGAAAGTTGAAGCAGCGAAGTAATGGCGCTGCCCTTTGGGCGCACCAACCAAAGCCCGCATACTGCGGGCTTTTTTATTGAGTCCCGACGGCGCACTCGTAAAATGACCGTCACATGATCGCGCTATCGCCAATCCCCATTCCACCGTCCCGTAGCGCCCGCATAAAAACTGAGATAGCCGCCCTGTGGCGACTGGCATGGCCCATTCTGGTGGGGCAACTGGCCAACGTGGGCATGGCCGTTGCCGACGTTTCCATGGCAGGCCACGCGTCTGCACAAGACCTGGCTGGTGTGGCGCTGGGATCATCCATCTGGATGATTGTGGTGGTCACACTCATGGGCATCATGATGTCGGTCAACCCCACGGTGGCCCACTATGTGGGTGCCGAGCAGTTTGACCGTGTGCCGCATGTAGTACGCCAGGCACTCTGGAAAGGCCTGGGCGTAGGCGCTGTGGCCGTTGTGTTCGCCAACCTGTCCGTCCTTATTTTTGACAACATGGACCTGGAGCCGGTGGTGCATGACGTTGCGGTGCGCTTTGTGCGAATTACCAGTGTGGGTCTCCCCGCATTTGCGTGCTACCGCGTGCTGTATGGCTACAGCGCGAGTCTGAACCAGACCAAGCCCATCATGGCGATCTCGCTCGTGGCCCTGCTGCTCAACGTGGTACTGAACTGGATGCTGATTTTTGGTAACTGGGGACTGCCCAAGCTAGGTGGAGTGGGCTGTGCCTGGGCCACCATGCTGTGCCTGTGGTTCAACCTGGGCGGCCTGTTGTGGTGGATGCAGCGCGCACCAGCCTACCGCAGCACCTGGCCATTTGGTCAATTCGAGGCCCCTCACCGCGAAAAGATGCGCAGCCTGCTTAAGCTGGGTTTACCCATTGGCGTGACCTATTTTGCAGAAAGCAGCGCCTTTAGCTTGATCGCCCTACTGGTAGCGCAATTTGGCAGCACCCAAGTGGCGGCGCACCAGATTGCGTTGAACTTTTCGTCGCTTGTTTTCATGCTGCCATTGAGCCTGGGCATTGCGCTACTCACGCGCGTAGGGCAGGCACTGGGCGCAGGCGATGTGCAGGCGGCGCGCTTTCGCTCCGGCGTAGGGGTGGCCACATCCGTCGGGCTGGCAGGCTTGTCCGCGTTGCTGATGGCGGTCTTCAGCCGCGAAATTGCATTGGCTTATACGCCGGACACGGAGGTCGCCGGCGTGGCCGCTGGCCTGTTGTTGATGGCCGCGCTGTTCCAGGTGTCGGACGCGGCCCAGGTGTCCACCAGCTGCGCCATCCGAGGCTACAAAGTGACCCGCGCACCCATGGTCATTCACCTCACCGCATTTTGGGTATTTTCACTGCCGCTGGGCTGTGCGCTGGGCCTTGCGCCCGACTGGCTGCCCTGGCGCCCTGCTCAGCCCATGCAGGCGCTGGGCTTCTGGATTGCGCTGGTGGTGGGCCTGACCGTGGCCGCCGTCAGCCTGGCTATTCTGCTGCGCCGGGTCGCTTTACGCCCCGTGCACGTCCCCGCCGTTCTTCACGATTGAAACCATGCCATCACGCAGCCACCTGACCACCATGCCGCCAGCCCTGATTGTGCTGACGCTGGCTTTGCTGCTGGGCATTCAGCCCATCACCACCGACCTTTATTTGCCCGCGCTGCCCGGTCTCACGCAAGAACTGGGGGCCAACATGGCACAGGCCCAGCTCACGCTGACCGCACTGCTGCTGGCGTTTGGCGTGTCACAGCTTTTTTGGGGCCCGCTGTCTGACCGCTTTGGCCGACGCCCCGTTCTGCTTCTGGGCATGACCGCTTACGTGGTGGCCTCTATCGGCAGTGCGTTTTCACCGACCATGGATTTGCTGATTGTCTGGCGCACGTTACAAGGTGTGGCCATGGGTGCGGGCGTAATGTGCGCACGCGCCATCGTGCGCGACCTGTATGCACCGGCCCAGGGTGCCAGTGTGATGTCCAAAGGGCTGAGCGGCCTGGGTGTCATTGCCTGCCTGAGTGCACCACTGGGCGGGCTGCTGACCGCGTGGTTCAGCTGGCATGCGGCGCTATTGGCCTTGTCCATTTTCGGTGCAGTGTCACTTGGTTTGATCGCCTTGCGCTTTCAAGAGACCGTGCCGCAAAAAAACCCCAGGGCCTTGCAACCGCAAACCCTCGTGCACACCTGGCTGGGCATTGTGCGCAACCCCACATTCCTGGCATTCACCGCATTGACTACGTGTGCATACAGCGGCCTGTTCACTTTTTTGGCATCGTCGTCTTTTGTGTTCATCCGGGTGCTAGGACTCAGCACCACGCAATACGGACTGGTGATGTTTGCCAACTCCTTTATCTACCTGTTGAGCACTTTTTTGTGCCGCCGATTGCTGTTGCGTCTGGGCGTGCGTCACACAGTGGCGGTTGCTGGCGCCCTGAGCCTCACTGGCGGCGCGCTGATGGCTGCTCTGGCAGTGGCCGGAGTGCAATCGGCGTGGGCCATTGAGCTGCCGTTTTGCGTCTTCATGCTGGGACACGGCATTCACAACCCGTGCGGGCAAAGTGGCGCTGTGGGACCATTTCCACACGCTGCAGGTGCCGCATCGGCACTCAATGGGTTCATTTCCATGGTCTTCGCTTTTGCCACCGGTCAGTGGCTAGGCATCCACATGGACGGCACGGGGGGACCCCTGATTTTTGGCATTCTGTTCTGGAGCGTGCTGATTGCCCTGAGCGCCTGGACTTTGGTACAACGCTATGGCCGCCCCTGACGCCCTGCCCTTTTACCTGTGTCTCGCGGGGCCCACTGCCAGCGGCAAAACCGCGGCGGCGCTCGCCATAGCGACGCAACACCCCTGCGAGATCATCAGTGTTGACTCGGCCCTGGTCTACCGTGGTATGGATATCGGCACGGCCAAGCCCAACGCTTTCGAGTTGGCCCAGGTACCGCACCATCTGATCGACATTCGCGACCCGATGAATGCCTATAGTGCTGCTGAATTTGTGCGCGATGCCAAAACCCTCATCACCGCCGTCACCGGGCGTGGCCGACTGCCCCTGCTGGTGGGGGGAACCATGCTCTATTTCAAAGCCCTGTTTGACGGGCTGGACGATATGCCACCCGCCGACGCAGCGGTGCGCGCCGTCCTCGAAGCCGAGGCAACACACAAAGGCTGGCCGGCCATGCATGCCGAACTGGCCCTGATAGACCCCATCACCGCAGCCCGCCTGGCTCCGGCGGACAGCCAGCGCATCCAGCGTGCTCTGGAGGTGTACCGCATCTCCGGTCTTGCGCTGTCGCACTTTCACTCCACCCAGAATGCTACTAAAAATGTAGCTGCTTGCGCATATTCCACGAGGGCTAGCGCCCTTATTTCCTTAGAACCTTTGGAGCGCAGCTGGCTGCACGCACGCATTGCCCAGCGCTTTGACGCCATGCTGGACCAGGGCTTTGTGGACGAAGTACGTGCACTGCGGGCCCGGGGCGATCTGCATCCGGATCTGCCGTCCATGCGCTGTGTGGGCTACCGCCAGGTGTGGGAGGCGCTGGACGCGTACGAAGCAGGCAGCTCCAAGGGATCACTGCCCCCGGACACGCTGCGCGAGCTTGGCATCATTGCCACCCGGCAACTGGCCAAGCGGCAAATCACATGGTTGCGCTCCATGCCCCAGCGCCACATCGTGGCGGCAGACCAACCCGACGCAGTCGCTGCGGTGCAGGCGCATGTGCTGAGCGTGCTGTCGGCGCGTGGCTAGCCCACCCATCCTGCGCGCGCATTGGCTTGCATGCCCAACTCGCGCTCAGCGGCATTGGCGTAATCGCGGTCCCAGGCCAGCACCTTGGGTGTCATCAGCCGGTGCCACAGTGGTGGAATCAACGCCACGGAGATGGTGGTCAGGTAGCCGCCGATCATCATGGGGGCGTTCGGGTACGGTTGCAAGTCCTGATACGGCACTTCGCCCTGCGCATGGTGGTGCGAGTGGCGTGTGAGGTTGAACATAGCCCAGGAGCTCACGCGCTTGTTGGTGTTCCACGAGTGGCGGGGCTGCACCGGCTGCGCCGGGTCACGCACGATGCCGTAGTGCTCCATGTAGTTCACGATTTCCAGCAGCGCCTTGCCCCAAAGTCCGCAAGCGCAGAAAAACAGCGCCGCCCACACGCCACCCATAGCCCAGGCGGCCACAACCAGCACCGCGCTCATACCCAGACCACGCAGGTAGGCGTTGCGCAATGACAGTATGCCCAGGCCACGACGTCGCAGGCGTGCGGCCTCTATGTTCCACGCGCTCACGTTGCCGCGCAGTGTGGAAATGACAATGTGTGCATAGACGTTGCGACCGCGGGGCGCGGTGGCCGGATCATTGATGGTGGACACATAACGGTGGTGACCGTACACATGTTCAATGGCAAAGCCTACGTCGAAACTGAAGGCCAGCAGCCAGCGTCCCACCCACAACGACACCGGCTCCCAAGTGCGGTGCGTCAGTTCATGGCCCGGAATCGTGCCCACCATGCCAATCATGAACCCCGTAATGAGGAAGGCCGAGACATGGTGCCCCCAGTGAGTGGCCTCGCGTGCCGCCAGCAAGTCAATCCCACTCCATTGGGAAAGCAGCGCACCGGCACCCAGTGGGTCGCCCGCGCTCACACCCCACACCGCAGCAAAGCAGATCAGCAGCAGCACCGGCAGCGCCATCCAAAGCTGCACCGTCAGAACCCAGGGGTGGCGGTACTCGGGAGTGGAGGTGTCATCACCCAACAGCATGTCGCCAAAAGTGCTGAACAGGTTGAAGCCTACCAAAGCCAGCGTAATCCAGCCACCACCGGCAAACAGCGCGGCTGCCACTGTCATGCCTTCCACATGGAAGAGAAAGAACTTGAGGTAGTGCCAAAGCGCTACCAGCCACGCACCCGCAGAATGCGGCAGCGCTATGATTTTCGTAGCTGCTTGCGCAACATTCGCGGGGGCTGCAACGTCATGAAGCGTAGTAAAGCGGTCAGCATGGATATCCGCCTTGGGCAAACCAGCCAATTGCAGCTGCGCGCTGGCAGCGTCAATCATGGGTGGCGGACCGCACAGGTAGGCGTGCAAGCCGGGCTCCAGCACTTGCGACAAATGCTCCGTAACAAGCCCACGTGCACCCTGCCAGCCTGCATCGTCTGACGCTTCCGACAACACCGGCACCAGCCGGAACTGGCCCGCCCAACTTGCGGCCATGGCGCGCAGATCGTCCATCAGGTACAGGTCGGCCTGTGTGCGGGCACCAAACAGCACCGTAACCGAGCGCGCCAGCTGCTGCGCCTGCATGCCGCGCAACATGGCCATCACCGGTGCCAGTCCCGAGCCCCCGGCAATGAACAGCACGGGCGCATCGGACACACGCAGCCAAAACTGCCCGAGCGGGCCCTGAACGTGGGTCTTTTGCCCCACCAGGCTATGGTTATGCACATGTTCGGTAAAGATGCCGCCAGGCACACGCCGGACAAAAAATTCAACCACCCCCTGGATGTCGGGCGCCGTAGCGAACGAATAGCTCCGCCACACACCCGGCAGCGAGTCCACGCTGATCCGGGCAAATTGCCCCGGCTTGAAGTGCAGGGGGGCATCAAGTTGAAGGCGCAGGCGCTGGATGTCGTGCGTGAGTGCGTCCTGTGCCACCACGGTGGCGCTGCACTCCTGCACCGCCAATGCCTTGGTCTGATCCACTTCTATGCGCACCGGCCCCAGGGGCACGCTTTGACAGGCCAGGATGGTGCCCTGCGCCAGCTCTTCTTCGGAGAGCAGATAGCTCGACTCGGTGAGCTCACGCACTTGCCCCTCGACGAGGCGGCACTTGCAGGTGGCACAGCCCCCCACACGGCAACTGTGCGGAAAGTCCACGCCTTCGCGCAAAGCGGCGGTCAGCAGGGTTTCGCCCGCAAGCACCCGAATGGGTTGGGCATTGATGGTGGCGGATGTAACCGCCGAATTGGAACCCCATCCGAACATACTGTCTCCTGGTGATGTGGGTGCTTTGCACCTCTGCCCCGCATGGTAGACATATCCATCCGACAACGAAAGCTTAGGCTTCGTCAGTTCAATCCACCGTGGCACCCGCCGCCTTGACCACCATCTGGTACTTTGCCAATTCACTCTTCATCAAGGCGCCAAATTGCTCGGGCGTCGATGGGACCGGCTCCGCCAACAGACCCGCAAAACGTGCTTGAGCTTCAGGTGAATTCAGCGCGGTCACAAAAGCGGCATTGAGTTTGGCAATCACGTCCTTGGGCGTGCCGGCAGGTGCCACCAGCCCCCACCAGGTGTCAATAGAAAAGCCTTTCAGCGTGTCGGCCACAGGTGGTGCATCCGGCAAGGCGGGTGATCGTGCCAGCGTGGTCACGGCCAGCGCCTTGAGCTTGCCGGACTTGATGCCGGGAGCGGCCGTGGCCAGGTTGTCAAAATTGAAATCGACCTGGCCGCTCTGCAGCGCAAACTGCGCCGGGTTGCCGCCGTTGTACGGGATGTGCACGGCAAAGATTCCCGCCTGTGCCTTGAACATTTCACCCGCCAGATGGCCCGCGCTGCCGTTGCCACCGCTACCGTAGTTCAGTTTGGCCGGGTTGGCCTTGGCATAGGCGATCAAGTCCTTCACGCTGTTGATCTTCAGGCGCTGCGCCACTTCCGCATTCATCACCAGCACGTTGGGCACTCGCACCATCTGCGTGATGGGGGCAAAATCAGTGGCAGCGTTGTAGGGCATCTTGGCATAAAGCCAGGGGTTGACCGCATGTGTGGCGGTAGCGGCAATGCCAATTGTCAATCCATCGGGCGCTGCCTTGGCCACGGCATCGGCACCAATGTTGCCACCGGCGCCGGGCTTGTTGTCCACGATGACGGGGCCCAGGCTGTCTTTCACCCGCTCGGCCAGCACGCGTGCTGTCACGTCCAGCGGGCCACCGGCCGCGTAGGGCACGATAAGCCGGATGGGTCGGGTTTGCGCCCAGACGGCGCCACAGGTTGCAAGGGTGGCCGTTGCGGCCAGGCTGGTGAGGAGAAAGGTGCTGCGCTTCATTTCGCCATTGTGCCTCTATCATGGCGCACTCCATCATGAATCTTCACATTCAAAACCTCAGCAAACACTATGGCGAAACGCCCGTTTTCACCAACGTCTCACTGACCGTGGAACCAGGTGAATTCGTGGCCATTGTGGGCGAGTCCGGTGTGGGTAAGTCGACTCTGCTTAACTGCATGGCCGGACTGGACAACTGGGACCGCGGAACCGTGCACCTGGACGGCACTGATATCGGCCAGTTGAGTGACGATGCACGCGCCTTGTTGCGGCGCGAAAAGGTGGGCTTTGTGTTCCAGGCATTTCACGTGCTTGGGCACCTGGATGTGACACAAAACGTGGCCCTGCCCCTGCTGCTCCTGAACACCCCCGACGATGAACGCGTGCAGTCGATGTTGCAGGCGGTGGGGCTGGAAGGCATGGGCGCACGCCTGCCCCAACAACTCAGCGGTGGGCAGTTGCAGCGCGTAGCCATTGCCCGGGCGCTGGTGCACCGCCCCACCCTACTGCTGGCCGACGAGCCCACCGGCAATCTGGACCCCACAACGGCCGCAAAGGTGATGGATGCTCTGGTTGCTCAGACCCGCGCACAGGGCACGTCGTTGGTGCTGGTGACGCACTCCGAAGCCGCTACTGCGCGCGCTGACCGGGTGCTACATCTGAGAATGAACGGTATGGAGCCACATTGACGCCAGCCAGCCGAATCACAGCCTCATGGCGGCGGGCTGGCTTTCAAATTCATGCATGCAAAACCCCTCTTAAAAATAGCGGCCCTTCAAATTCACGAATGTCCAAAAATCGGTAAGATGTCGGCGACCAGAGGTAAACATGCTAAATAATTTCAAAATCGGCTCACGCCTTGCGGGCGCCTTTCTGACCCTGATTCTGATGCTTTTGGGCATCTCATACACAGGTTGGTCGGGCATCGGAAAGATGTATGCGGTAGCGGTCGACATGCACGAGGGCAGTGTGATTCCCATGGGCGCGATTAGCGACGTGCAATACCTGGCCAGCCGCAATCGCATTTTGTTGATGGACATGCTCATCAACCCAGACCCAACCAATGTCGCCAAGCGGGCAGCCGAGATGGGCAAGAACTCCGCAGCGCTGGACACAAAGTGGAAAATCTATCTGGCCACCAACCTGTCACCGGTCGAAAAGTCCTTGGCGACAGAAATTGAACCTGCACTTGTGGCCTTCCGCAATGAGGGCCTGAATCCGGCGAAAGATGCGATGCTGGCAGGAAAAACCGAAGAAGCAATTGCCCTCTACAAGTCGAAAGTCAGTCCGCTGGCACCCAAATTCTTTGATCCCCTGGCCAAGCTGATAGACAGTCAAGAGGCAATGACCAAGGAAGATATTGATATAGCAAGAAAAACCAACTCTGCAAGTACGACTGTCATCTTGTCACTCACGCTGATGGCACTTTTACTCGCCGCGGTGCTGGCAGTGTTGATCACCAGATCAGTCACACATCCGATTGCAGAAGCGGTCGAATTTGCCCGAACCATAGCAGGGGGTGATCTCACAGCGCGCATGGCCCACGAAAGCCACGATGAACTGGGCGAGCTAGTGAAATCACTTGAATCCATGCAGGCCAATCTAGTCAAAGTTGTCAGCAATGTGCGCCAAGGCTCCGAAGGCGTGGCCACTGCGAGTTCGGAAATTGCCGAAGGCAATCACGATTTATCAGCACGCACCGAGCAACAGGCCAGCGCGCTGGAGCAGACGTCGGCGAGCATGGAGGAGTTGGGAGCCACGGTTAAGCAAAATGCCGAATCAGCTCGTACTGCCAACCAGTTGGCGATGAGTGCATCGAGCGTAGCCATTCAGGGTGGAGAGGTCGTAGGCCAAGTGGTTGAAACCATGAAGGGCATCAACGAATCGTCGCGCAAAATTTCCGACATCATCAGCGTCATTGATGGCATTGCATTTCAAACCAATATTCTGGCGCTCAATGCAGCAGTCGAGGCCGCCAGAGCAGGCGAGCAGGGCCGCGGCTTTGCGGTGGTGGCGTCTGAAGTGCGTTCATTGGCTGGACGCAGCGCCGAGGCAGCCAAAGAAATCAAGAGCCTGATCAACGCCAGCGTGGAACGGGTCGAGCAAGGAACCGAGCTGGTAGACAAGGCAGGCGTCACCATGACCGAAGTGGTGAGCAGCATCCGGCGCGTAACCGACATCATGGGTGAGATCAGCGCAGCCAGCAACGAGCAGGCTCTGGGTGTGGCACAGGTGGGCGAAGCCGTTACCCATATGGACCAGGCCACCCAGCAAAATGCAGCTCTGGTTGAACAAATGGCGGCGGCGGCCAGCAGCCTCAAAAGCCAGGCTGATGATTTGGTTCATGTGGTTGACGCATTCAAGCTCGGGGCTACCTAAGCGCTGATTACAAGCTACTCATCGATCCAAGCCTGCAACTGTTGGCAAACCGCCTGGCTATCGAGCAACCCCAGATGGGTCATGCCGTAATACACGCGCTGGTGCTCGGCCGGCAGGTGTAGCGCCCGGTTTTCGTCGCGGTGCTTGCCAAGCGCACTTTTCAAGGGCACCAGACCGTCTCCCACCAGTTGACCCCACATTTCGCTGGGCCTCTTGGCAATCATGGCGGCAATGGCATAGCATTTAACGTTGGCGGGCAGCTGCGAGAGTTGGCGCCGATCGTGCGCATGTGCAAAGCGATCGTGCCCCTTCCAGTCTTCATCAATCAAGTTGCCATGGCGCAAGTCCGTCGTGCCGGCACTGCGAATTTTCCCCAAACGCGATAGCGCATGCGAATAGGGGCTGATCTCCAGCGCCTTGTCGATCAGGTTGCCGGCCTGCTCAACCATAGAGCCGTGCTGGGGCGTTCCCACAAAAAACAGTTTGTGCACCCTTTTCACCCAGGCGTGTTGGGCCATTTTTCCATAATGAAATGCACTGCGCGCCACCATGCCGCCCATGCTGTAGCCCACCACAAATATTTCCTGTATCGGTGTTGGCCATTCGACTAAAAGCTGCTCCAGCTGATCGGCCAGCGCTCGGCCATTTTCCGAAATATGCAGGCCCGTGTTGTAGCGCAAATACAAGGGCGAACAACCATTGGTCGCCGCCAGCACCGCGCCATGGTCATGCCCATTGCGGCACCATTGCAGCTCATTCATGCAATGGCCGTGCAACATCACCAAAATCTTGGCTGAAGGCTGGGCGACGGCGTTGGTCAATGCCGCTCGGGTAATCTCAAGCGCCCGGCCCTCAAGCCTGAAAGTCATGCTCAATGCCAGCGGGTTGTCATGCGCCTGCATATGGTCACCCAGCACACCATTCAGAATCGACACTATGGCGGTGCGTTCACGGGATGACTCGGCGGGGTCACGCTCAGGATGAAAATACTCCACTGCATTGTCCAGACCATTGCCGACTACGGTAGTCATGCGGCGCACCAGTCTATACACCAGCGCGCTGCTGCCCTGAAGGCCTTTGTAAACCATCCCATACGCCCCAGTTGCCGGCTTTGTGCGTACCTTACCCAACGGCATAGGCAAACCGAGGATGGTGTGGTGCATGGCCTCCACTATGTCGGTGACACCCAGGGTCGCGTCGATGACCAGTTGGCTGTAGCCTTGGATGTCCGTGAGGTGAATGTGAGGGTGTTTCATACTCATCCAAAAATGGGAAACTTGCGTTTAGCAGCCAAGCGGTCCATGGCGGCCTGGATGCGGCCTTCTATCTCGGTGTAAATCTGCTGTACATACGCAGCGTCGTCCGCCTTTTTTGGGTCTGCATCGAAGTAGATGGGCGCCAGAAGTTCGGTCCGGATCTTGGCCGGAAGCGGCACATGTTGCAGTGG
>JBAWYQ010000015.1:0-37025 GCA_037143475.1 Burkholderiales bacterium
GAATCATTGCAAATGCGACTGACGCGCGTTCTGGAAAAGTACGAACTGGAATACGACCTGACGTGGACTGTCGGGGGACTGCCGTTCCTCACAGCGCCGGGCGCACTGGTCGAGGCGGTTCAGGATGCCATTCAGGTAGAGACAGGTATCGTGACCCAGCTCTCGACCACTGGCGGAACCAGCGACGGCCGCTTCCTGGCCAAAATTTGCTCGCAAGTGATCGAATTCGGCCCGCCCAATGCGACCATCCACAAGATCAATGAATACGTCAAATTGTCTGACATCGAGCCGCTAAAGAACATCTACCGGCGCGCCATGGAAAACCTGGAGCGTCAAGCCCACACATGACGCTAATTGAATTGATCGACTCGGGCGCAGCCCAGTTCACTAGGGCCAAACTCTCGTTTGGACACGGCACAACCAATGCGTTTGATGAGGCCGCGTGGCTGGTGCTATGGGCCCTTGGTTTACCGCTTGATACGCCACTTGAGGGCCCCGAATCCAAAGAGAATACCCCTGTAGCCCCCGCCGATAGTGCGCGATGCGCTATGATTTTTGAATCGCGCATCAGTACGCGCAAGCCGGCAGCCTACCTGACTCACGAAGCCTGGTTGCAGGGCGTGTCGTTTTACGTGGACGAGCGCGTCATCGTTCCACGCTCGCTGATCGCCGAGTTGATGGCAGATGGCAGCCTCGACTACTGGCTGCGTGAATCCACGCAGTCGGTGCTAGATTTATGCACGGGTAACGGCAGTCTGGCCATTCTGGCCGCCCTCACCTACCCGGAAGTGGTTGTAACCGCATCCGACCTATCAACCGACGCGCTGGCGGTGGCACGTATCAATGTAGAAAAACACGAACTGCAAGACCGCATCACCCTGCTGGAGTCGGATGGACTTGCAGCCCCGACGCTTGTGGCGAGAGGCCCGTTCGACCTGATTGTGTGCAACCCGCCCTACGTCAACGCCCAAAGCATGGCCGAGCTGCCACCGGAATATCTGGCCGAACCGTCCATGGCCCTGGACGGCAACCGGTTGGGCGGTAGTGACGGAATGGATTTCATTCGCGCACTGCTCAAGATCGCCCCGAGTCACTTGGCACCCGGCGCCGTCCTGGTGCTGGAAGTTGGCAACGAACGACACCACTTCGAAGCCGCATTTCCGCATCTGGAGGTGGTCTGGCTGGAAACCAGCGCAGGAGATGATCAGGTACTGGTCGTCACGCGGGAGGCTTTGAAACACCTTTCTCTCCTAGCGCAGCAGTAGAACCCAAAAAATGATTACCTTAAAAAATGTCACCTTGCGCCGTGGTGCCAAGGTGCTGCTTGACAGCACTTCCGTCACCCTCAACCCGGGCGAAAAGGTCGGCCTGGTCGGCCGCAACGGCGCAGGCAAATCATCGCTATTTGCGCTGCTCAACGGCAACCTGCACGAAGACGCCGGCGAGTACTACATTCCCACCCAATGGCGTATGGGTCAGGTTTCGCAGGATATGCCCGAAACAGACCAAAGCGCGACCGACTTCGTGATCGAGGGCGACACCCAGTTACTGGCGGCCCGCGAAGAAGTAACCGCATCCGAAGCCACTGAAGACTACGACCGCATGGCCCACGCCTACATGGCCCTGCACGACGCTGGCGAGCACGACGCCGCATCGCGCGCGCAAGCGCTGATTCTGGGCCTGGGCTTCAAAACCAGTGAACTTGCCAACCCGGTCAACAGCTTTTCAGGCGGTTGGCGCATGCGTCTGCAATTAGCCAGGGCGCTGATGTGCCCATCCGACCTGCTGTTGCTGGATGAACCCACCAACCACCTGGACCTGGACGCTCTGGTCTGGCTGGAGGCGTGGCTCAAGAAATACGAAGGAACCATGGTTGTCATCAGCCACGACCGCGAGTTTCTGGACGCGGTAACCAATGTCACCCTGCACATCGACGCCGGCAAACTGGTGCGCTACGGCGGCAACTACAGCAAATTTGAGGACATGCGTGCGGAGCAGATGGAACTGCAACAAACCGCCTTTTCCAAGCAACAAGACAAGATCGCCCACCTGCAAAAGTTCATCGCCCGTTTCAAGGCGAAGGCCAGCAAGGCCAAACAGGCCCAAAGCCGCGTCAAAGCGCTAGACCGCATGGAAAAAATCGCACCACTGCTCAGTGAAGCGGATTTCACCTTTGAGTTCAAGGAGCCCGCCAACTTACCCAACCCCATGTTGTCAATGAGCGGCGTGAGCTTTGGTTACCCGCCGCCGGATGATGCGCCAGAAGGTACGCCACACTCGGTGATCGTTCGTAACGTCAGCAAATCGGTGCTGGCGGGTCAGCGCATTGGCATTCTGGGGGCAAATGGTCAGGGTAAATCGACTTTGGTCAAGACGGTTGCCCGTGACCTACAGGCCATCGGCGGCGAAATTACCGAAGGCAAAGGCCTCAACATTGGCTACTTTGCCCAGCAGGAACTGGACGTTCTGCGCCCTGCGGACACGCCACTTGAACACATGATCCGGCTGGTTAAGGAGCTCACCGCACTCGGAAAAATCGCAGGCCAGGCAACCCGCGAACAGGACCTGCGCAGTTTCCTGGGCACTTTCAACTTCGGTGGCGACATGGTCAAACAGGCCGTGGGCAGCATGAGCGGCGGCGAAAAAGCCCGCCTGGTGCTGTGCATGATTGTCTGGCAGCGCCCCAACCTCTTGCTGCTCGATGAGCCCACCAACCACCTGGACCTGGCAACCCGCGAGGCGCTGTCCATGGCGCTGAACGAATTTGAAGGTACGGTGATGCTGGTCAGTCACGACCGCGCTTTGCTTCGCGCAGTTTGTGACGAGTTCTGGATGGTGTCACGCGGCGGAGTTGAACCGTTTGATGGTGATCTGGATGACTACCAGCGCTACTTGCTGGATGAGGCCAAGCGCCAGAGGGAAGAAGCCAAGGAGGCAGCGAAGGCACCCGCAAAACCCGCTGTCACCGCAGCTGCGACTCAACTCAAAGCAAGGGGCGATACCTCACCAAAGGCAAAAAAGGAGTTGCAGGAGGTCGAGGCGCGCATGGCAACACTCAACACGGAAGGTGCGGCCCTGGAGTCGCGCCTATCCACCAACCCGCACCCATCTGAAATCGCTGAGGTTGGCCGCAGCCTGAAGGTTGTAAACGACGAGTTGGCGCAACTCGAGGACCGCTGGTTGGACTTGACAAACCGGTTGGAATCAACTTGACTTGTGGCACGGGCGTCGACGTGTTGAAGATTGAATATCTGGCCGATCAAGCCGTGGTGCTAGCCTACCGATGGGCCGGCTATGCGCTACTGAACTGGGCAGACGATGCCGCCATTTTGGCGCTGATGTTTTGCTGAAGAACAGAAACAAAAAAGCCTACTACCGGTTGGATAGCAGGCTTTCTATATGCCATGCGGATTAAACATCAGGGCAGTAGTGTCCCAACGTTGTCACATCGGAACGTCGTAAGCTAATGATTCAGTACTTCGTCCACCTCTGCGCAAAACACTACTCTTCTGCACTCCAGTGGAAAAACCAGGTGGTACATCAGCACAGTCACGTTGCGGCTCTTGTCTATGTAGTGGCTCATCTCGCAAGAACACCGTTACGTCCCAAGGGGCGGAATTTACCCCAAGTGAATGAAAAACGGAAAGGGCTACAAACTCGCCGCCAGTACGGCCCCTTCGCGGATAGCGCGTTTGGCGTCCAGCTCACTCGCCATTGCAGCCCCTCCAATCATGTGAAAACGTGGCGCGCCAGGCGAAGTAGGTGCACCCGCCGATGGCATCAGCTCCGTCAGGGGTTCTTGCCCAGCACATAGCACAACATGATCGACCACAAGCACACGAGGTTCCCCGTTGACAGTGAGGTGCAGACCTGCATCGTCAATGCTTTGGTACTCCACACCCGAGAGCATCTCTACACCATTACGCTGCAATACCGCTCGGTGCACCCAGCCTGAGGTTTTGCCCAAGCCCGCTCCTACCCGCGTGGTCTTGCGCTGTAGTAAAAAAAGCTGGCGGTACGGATTTACTGGCTCCGGCGGGACCAGGCCGCCATTGGATTGCGCCTGCAAGTCCACCCCCCAGTCACGGCACCAGTGGTCAATAGACACCGGCAACGCCACTGCCGGATCGTGCAGCAAAAATTCACCCACATCAAAGCCAATACCGCCCGCACCGATGATGGCCACACGTTTACCCAACACCACCTTGCGCTGTAGCACATCCAGATAGGTAACCACGTTGGCCCGCTCCACACCGGGAATGCGCAGTGCACGGGGCACGATACCAGTGGCCACTACAACATCGTCAAAGCCTTGCACCAGCAATTGCTCACGCTTGACACGTTTACCCAGTTGCACGCGAACACCAGTTACTTCAAGGCGCCTTGCAAAGTAGCGTAACGTCTGGGCGAACTCCTCCTTACCAGGCACTTGCATGGCAATGTTGAATTGGCCACCCACACGGTCACTGCAGTCGAACAGGGTGACGTCATGACCACATTCGGCGGCCACCGTCGCTGCAGATAGCCCCGCTGGACCTGCACCAACAACCGCGACCCTCTTCTTGCGTCGGGTCTTGCGGTACACCAGCTCGGTCTCATGCCCCGCGCGCGGATTCACCAGACAACTGGCGCGCTTGTTCGCGAAGGTGTGGTCCAGGCAAGCCTGATTGCAGCCAATGCAAGTATTGATCTCGTCCACGCGCCCTGTAGCCACCTTGTTCACCCATTCAGAATCGGCCAGGAAAGGCCGTGCCATGGACACCATGTCCACACTGCCGCCGGCGATCAAGGCCTCGGCCTCGTCGGGCATGTTGATGCGGTTGCTGGCGATTACCGGAACGGTGACAGCTAGCTTCAGGCGGGCCGCCACACTGGAAAACGCCGCACGCGGCACCGAGGTAACAATCGTGGGCGTACGCGCCTCATGCCAGCCAATGCCGGTGTTGAACAGCGTAACGCCAGCGGACTCCAGCGCCAGCGCCACCTGCACCACCTCCGCCCAGCTATTGCCACCCTCTACCAGATCGAGAACCGAGTGTCGGTACATGAGAATGAAGTCGTGGCCAACCGCAGCGCGCACCTGGCGCACGATTTCTACGGGAAACCGCATACGATTCTCAATGCTGCCACCATACGCATCGGTACGCTTGTTGGTGCGTGCGCACAGAAACTGGTTGAGCAAATAGCCTTCGCTTCCCATGATCTCAACGCCGTCATAGCCCGCCTTTTGCGCCAACGTGGCGCATCGCACATAGGCCCTGACAGTGGATTGAATTCCGCTAGCCGTCAGCGCCTTTGGCTTGAACATCGAAATCGGCGATTTGACGGCGGATGCTGACACCACGAACGGTTGGTACCCATACCGCCCAGAGTGCAGGATCTGCATCAGAATCTTGCCACCCTCCTCGTGCACCGCACGGGTTACCTTGCGGTGGTTGGGCACGTCAAAGATTGAACTAAGGGTGCCACCAAACGGCAGCAGCCAACCCTGGCGGTTGGGGGAAATGCCGCCGGTCACGATCAACCCCACACCGCCCTTGGCGCGCTCACGAAAATAAGCTGCTAGCTTGGAATAGTTATAAAAACGGTCCTCCAATCCTGTGTGCATCGAACCCATCATCACACGGTTTCGCAACGTGGTGAAGCCAAGATCAAGGGGTTCCAGTAAATGGGGATGGGCGTTTGGGCTGGCAACGATAGGCATAGAAATACCAAAATGAATAGAAGAATCGAAAGCCTGCGACGAACATCAGTACAGAAGCACCACTGCACGCGCTTCCATAGCCTGGCCCGCACCCACCGGACCCATATTTTCAGCAGTCTTGGCTTTCACGTTGACCTGATCAACCGCCACGCCCAATACCTCGGCAATGCGTGTACGCATGGCCTCAATGTGCGGCGCCAGTTTGGGGGCCTGTGCAATCACGGTGCTGTCCACGTTGCCTATCTCAAAGCCTTTGGCGCGTACACGGCGTGCGGCTTCGGCAAGCAATTCCGACGAGTTGGCACCATTGAACTGTGCATCGGTATCCGGAAAGTGGGTACCAATGTCCCCCAGTGCCGCTGCACCAAAAAGCGCATCGGTAATGGCGTGCATCAGTGCATCTGCATCCGAATGACCAAGAAGGCCTTTGCTGTATGGAATCTCCACGCCGCCCAAAACCAGCTTGCGCCCCTCCACCAGGGCATGAATATCCCATCCTTCGCCAATGCGCAGTTTCATGATGCCGTATGTCCTTCTAAAAATCTATGGTGGTCAAGGCCTGCATGGTATGGCCATTGCAAGCCAAACATGCCAACTGCCCTAGGGATTTGACTCCATTTATCGATGTCAACGATCCATTCGTTCAATTGATGTGAATCATTAACACGGCACTCGGGATCGCCCTAGAATGCAATTCTGGCAACCCTCAGGAGCGCCAAAGTGAACTCCGATCAGGCATCGAGCATTAGTTTACAAAGTGCGCGGGACCCGCGCTTTGTCAGCCAGTTGACTCGCAACACCTTTGCTATGGTGCTAGCGGGTGGACGCGGCTCGCGACTGCACCAACTGACCGACTGGCGCTCTAAACCCGCAGTACCGTTCGGGGGTAAATTTCGCATCATAGATTTCACACTGTCAAACTGCGTCAATTCCGGCATTCGACGTGTTGGCGTGGCCACGCAGTACAAGTCGCAAAGTCTGATCCGCCACCTGCAACTTGGCTGGAGCTTCCTGGATGGTCGCCTGGATGAGTTCATCGAGATCATGCCGGCTCAACAGCAGGTCAACGAGTCGCAGTGGTACCGCGGCACCGCCGATGCGGTTTACCAAAACCTGCGTGAAATCCGACATGCAAAACCCGATTACGTACTGGTGCTTTCGGGTGACCATGTCTACCGCATGGACTACGGACGCATTCTGGCCGCGCATCTGGAGCGTAACGCCGATGTTACCGTTGCCTGCATTGAAGTACCGATCGGCGAAGCCAGAGGGTTCGGTGTCATGGCCGTCGACGCCAACCAACGCGTGGTCAGCTTTCAGGAAAAGCCGGTCGCACCCCAGTGCATACCAGGACGACCCGATACGGCATTGGCGAGCATGGGTATTTATGTTTTCAACGCCCGTTTTCTATTTGAACAACTGCAGCGCGATGCAGACGATCCTATATCCAGCCATGACTTTGGGATGGACGTGATTCCGCACTGCGTCAAGCGCTATTGCACCTATGCCCAAAGTTTTGTCGAAAGCCATGTGGGAGACATGGACAAGCCCCCGTATTGGCGCGATGTGGGTACGTTGGATGCCTACTGGGAGGCGAACATGGACCTGGTGCAGGTCACACCGCAACTAAACCTGTACGACAACAATTGGCCGATCTGGACCTGGCAACCACAACAACCACCTGGAAAATTCGTATTTGACGACGATGACCGGCGCGGAACTGCGGTGGATTCCATGGTATCAGGCGGGTGCATCATAAGCGGCTCCACAGTACGCAGGACCATGCTGTTCTCAAGCGTTCATGTGCATAGCTATTCGCTGATAGAAGACTCCATCTTGCTACCCAATGTTCAAGTGGGCCGTCACTGCATTCTGAAGAAATGCATTATCGACAAAAACTGCGTCATTCCCCCGGGAATGCAAATCGGAGTAGACCCTACTGCTGACCGAAATCACTTTCACGTCACCGATTCGGGAATCACACTGGTCAGCCGCGAAATGCTTGGGCAGGATGTGAGCCCTTTGCGGTAAAAAATAGGAACCGAAGGTACACCTCAATGAATGTGCTTCGTGACGAAACGAGCGCGTTTCCTGCAATGAGCGAATCAGCTTAAAAAACCAACGTAATGGTTGCTGCCAACGGCACGCTAGTCGGCGCGGTGTAGTCCGCCACCACCCACGCGCGGGTCGTGTGGGCTGCTGCGTCTTTCAGCAATTCCAATATTTGATTGATAGAAGTCTTGTCCAACGCCGCGAACGGCTCATCCAGCAACGTGACTGCTGCGCCAGACGCAAACGCTGCCGCCAACCAGACCTTGCGTTTGGAGCCAGTGGACAGCATGTAGAGTGCTTTGTCCTGATGCTGAGCAAGCGACAGGCCGTCAACCAATTCAGTCAGTAACTGCCAATCAAACGCCGGGTAGCGCTTCTGTACCGCAGCCCAATAAGCGACCGGCGTCATGGCATCAAACGCACCGGACCGTGGGTCCGCCCAAAAAACCTGATCTCGATAAGCCTGCGGTTGGTCAGCGAGGGATGCTCCATTAATTTGGAAATGCCCCGACTTGGCGGCCATCTCACCCGCCATCAAACGCAATAAGGTCGATTTTCCACTGCCCTCGCCACCTTGCACCGAAGTCACTCCCGTCGGGATGTTGGCTGAAAAATCGGCAAACAGTTCGCGTTGCGAGAGCTCAACGTACAAACCGTCAATCTGCAAAACGGTGGTGATTGACTTCGGGCCTGCTGGCATTGCGACCATCTGACTTGATTTATGCGTCTACAGCGACAGGTGCGCGCGCCAGCATGCGACTCACCACGCGCGGGTCCATGCCGTACATGTCGGCAAATTCTTCTACCGTTTTGCCACTGGCTCTAAATGCTTGCAGCAAGGCTTCGGTCCTGGCGGCGCGGGCTTCAGCTTCCAACATGGCTTCATCCAGAACTGCGTTGGCCCCCTCGTCACGGCTGCGCACCAGCTCGGCGTAGGCCAGCGGGGTCAGGCCGGAGGCCTCAAATGCAACCACGATCCGCGCAATCAATTTGGGGCGAAGATCTTCTTTGCCACGCATCTGACGGCGGCGAAACACTTCCAGTAAGGCGTGGTGCACATGCTCGGGTGCCATGACCTCTACAGCCTGGCCCTGCAAATCGTGGCGCTGCTCTCCCGCCGCAACAGCTGTCAGGTAGCGCGTGGAGCGCGTGTGCATGGACAAGGCGGCCTTCAAGCACTCACGCTCAAACGCATCCGGATGCGCTTCCAGCAGATCCTGAAAAATGCCGCGCTTGAGGGGCAAAAAGACGGCGCCAAACAGCTGTGGGTACAGCGCGGCCATCTTTTCCAGCACCGGAAATACGTCGGGCTTTGCGGCTCGCTTAGTTGCGGCAGGCGTATTCGCCACCGGTTCCTCGGCAACGGTCTCGGTAGCAACTGGAGTCGCAGGCACCTCCGCATCAACTGGCGCAGAGGTTTCTATCGTTTCGGGAGTAGGATGCAAGGTATCGGTCATTGGAAAAAATTTCAAAAATGCGGGCGAAAAGCCCTCCATCATGCCAGCGAATGGGTTGGCGCTCTATCTTTTGACGGTGCGAACACCCACACCAAGCGCCACACCGACGCTCAGTAGTAGCATCAGCGCAGCACCCAAGAGCGTGGCGCCATACCAGCCACGGTCCATGAACACCCCGAAAACGAGGGGCGAAATCGCAAAGCCAGTGTCCAAGCCAGAGTAAACCAGGCCATAGACCCGCCCAGTGGCACCCTTGGGTGTAGCTTTCTTGATCATCATGTCGCGCGACGGGCCACCAATCCCCACAGCAAATCCCGTCGAAGCCAGCACCACCATCGTGGCGGTGGCACCGAGCAGGCCTGTGCCACATAAGGCTAGCAGTCCCGCGCCACAAGCCATTGCCGTGGCCACCACGCGGTCGCTATGGGCCGCACGCGCCGCTATGAAGCCGCCCACAAACATTCCCACGGCGCCACACAGCATGTAGGCAGTGATGGTGTAGGTCGCCAACTCAAAGCTGATGCCATGCATGGCTTTGAGAATAGACACTGCGAAGCTCTGCACTACTGCGAGCGTCATGGTGGAGAAGAAGAAGAAGCCAAAACACCACCACACCACCGGCAACTTCATAAAGGCCATGTCGTGTTCGACGTGCCCTTGCGCAACCGCCTGCGGGTCACGCGACGCCACCTGGGTACTCAACTTGTCACGGTGCATAAAAAGCAATGCGGCAATGGCGATGTACAGCAGCGCGGCCGCCACATAGGCGTTGCGCCAGCCTATGGTGGCACCCAGACCGGCAAAGAACACCGGGGCCGCAGCCCAGCCCAAGTTGCCCGTCAGGCCATGCGCGCTGAAAGCATGGCCCAGACGCGGCGCGGAAACCCGTTGGTTCAGAATGGTGAAATCCACCGGGTGGAACGTGGCATTGCCCAAGCCCGCCAAAGCGGCCACCAGGAGCAGACCTGTGTAACCCGTGACCAAAGAGGCCGCCACGCACGCCGTAATAAAGATGCCCATCGCCACGAACAACAAGGGCCGTGCGCCCAAACGGTCCACCACAAAGCCGGCACTGGCTTGACCGACGCCCGACACCACAAAAAAGGTGGTCATGAGCAGGCCCAGTTCTGAATAACTCAGGCCAAACTCTTTCATGAACACAGGAAACAGCAAAGGCAACAACAAGTGCCCAAAATGGGAACTGGCGTGTGCCAGACCGACCAGGCCAATGATGGTGGCGTCCTGTTGCAGGGGGACGGATTCAGCGTGCGCCGGGAAAGTCGTGGTGCTCATAGCGGAATGGTAAGTGCTTTGGGGAAACCCTTCATGGCAGATCAGAATCCGCAGACAGGTCCACATCGCAGGCACGCAATTCTGCAATCGTGGTCGCCAACGCAGCCACTGTGTCGACTCCCAATTTTTCGCGAACTTTGACCCAATGTTCTTCAACCATGCGTTCGGAAATGTCCAATTTGTCACCTATGACCTTGTTCAATCGACCCTCTGCCTTGTGCAGGGCAATCTGGCGTTGCCGTAATGTCAAGCTCTCCCACATGGAGCGCAGAAAGTCGCTCCGGCGGGCTGCCGACTGCCATTTCTCTTCCAGTTCCAGGGCCTGGAGAATCAAGGGGAGCAATTTTTCTTCGGTATGTGGCTTCTCAACAAAGCTGAGGGCACCTTTCTCCATCGCTGTCACCGCCGCTGGTATGTCACCATGTCCACTCAGGAAAATGACGGGGTTGCGCTTATCAAGGCCTCTGGAACGCAGTTGCTCATGCACCATGGCGCCAGACATCGGCTCCATACGACCATCCAGCACGAACAGGCCGCGAACGGGCTTTGGCGCGGCATCTATGGTCGCCAGCAGGTCAGGCCCGCTGCCATGTGCACTCACTTTGAAGCCCGCCTTTTTCAAGAGGTAGGCCAGTCCCTCACGGACACCCGCATCATCATCGCATAGATAAATCGTCTGGTTGCTGTTCATATGGTTCTCACGAAGCCGTTGTAGCCGCAAGTGGCAGGGAAAATCTGAATTGGGCGCCGCCACCAGGTGCTTCTTCAGCAACCAGACGCCCGCCATGGGATTCGACAATCGTCCGGCAAATGCCAAGGCCCAAGCCCATGCCGTCGCTTTTGGTGGAATAAAAGGTGGTACACAACACGTCAATCGTGCGGCCCTGCATGCCTGGCCCGTTGTCGCGCACTGTCACCTGGATGCTCTGGCTGCCCAAAGTGAGGTCTTCAAGTACTTCGGTAGCAATACCAATGATGCCCCCGCCAGGCTGGCCGTTCACGGCGTCTGCCGCATTTCTGACCAGGTTGGAGACAACCTGTTCAATGCCAATGCGGTCTGCAACCACACCAGTGACACGGGCCGAAAGCTTGCTCACGAGTTTCGCATTGGCACGTTGTAGATGCTTTTTGCGCAACTGCAACACATCAGTAATAACCGCGTTCAGGTCACAGTATTTGCGCACCGGCTCAGAGCGCGAAGCCTGCCTGCGAATCCAGTTGACGATCTCTCCCGCTTTGCCAGCGTGCCGCACAATTTCGTTTATGGCGACAAGATCCTCGGGGTCCACACCCTGCAACTGCTTTAGCGACATATTCAGACCTGCGCTGTAGCTCAGTATCGTTGTCAGGGGCTGGTTGAGTTCATGCGAAAGCTCAGATGCCAAAAGCCCCATGTCGTTGAGCCGCGCGTGCTGGGCCAGTGTTTCCCCGTGATGGCGGTCTTTTTCTTCTAGCCGCTTGCGTTCGCTGATGTCGATGATGGAGCCCATCCAGCCAATGTGGATTCCTTTTGCGTTAACCAGCCGGGACTCAAAAATCATCACGTCAATGAGGTGACCGTCCCTGTGTAGCCACCGTGTCTCGAAACCCGTCTTTGGTGCACCGCCCGCCAGTGTGTTCATGTTGCGCGCCATCATGTCGTCCACTGCGTCCGATGGCCAGAACGGCAGTGGTGGCATCAGTCCGACCAATTCTGCGCGGCTATAGCCCACCATGTCGCACAGCGTCTTGTTGACATACAGAACGCGGCCATCAGCATCCCTGGCGCGCAGCCCGACCAGCGCCGAGTCTTCCATCGATTGCCGCCAGGCCACCTCAGTTTGCGTTTCGGCATTGGCGCGCGTGACCAATCGCATCTCGTGGCGAGTCAGCGCAGAGGCTGCCAACCCCAGCAACAACAGGCCGCCCAAGAGCGCCAGTGTTTTGGGATGCTGCGCCCACGACTCAGGGGCATCAAACGGCGTAAGCCGCAGTGTCGTGTCTTTAAATCCTGCTAACGGCTTTTCGTAGCCTGTACCTAACGGACGCTTACCAATAGACGCCGTTGTGGCTATAACTTCGCCCAACTCAGAAACGAAATTGACTTCGTAACGGCGGTTCAGCCACACCAAATCCGTACTGCGCAGCAGGTCTGTAATGTCAAACCGTGCCAACAATTTGCCACTTGCACCTCCCCGCGCATCCGACACTGCCGCCACGTAGTGGTCCGCCTGTCCGGTGGATTGGATGCGAAGCTCGTCGCTTACATTGGGGGCAATCGGCGCCTTGCGCTCGGCGCGGGCAATGACCTGGTTGTTGTCATCTAGCCAGACAAGGCGATTCCACAACCGGTCCAAACCAGCAACCACCTCGGGCAAGCGGGCCAAGGCAGCGCCGGGGTCGCCTGTGCCCACTGGTAGCCGACTGGCCACGTTGTTCAACCGGACTTTTTCCATATCCTGACGGGCAGTCAGTTGCGCTTCGACACTCAAGGCGTCTGCAATCAGCGTCTGCTGGTAGACCTTTCGCGACTGGGCATCGTTGAACTCTGCCCACAGCGCCATCATGACCACGAACACCATGGCCAAAGCGCCGGGTAGTAGCCAGAAGTACTGTTTGCCAACCGACTCCGTATATTTGGGGCGGAGCGCTTGGGGAAATTGAACTATGGGCATCGGCAAATTCTAGATTGTCAAGCCTCTGAAAGTAGACATCTCCGACTCAGGGTGTGGAAACCCACATCTGTGGACAGCCACACTACTGACATCCAAGTGCCACGACTAGACTGCAGGCACCAAACGGAAAACCATAATGACAAGCACCAAACACTACGACACAGCCCATTACGGTGCAAAACGGCGGACACTGACGCGGTGGCTTGCAGGCGCCTTCGCAGTGGCATTACTTGCCGCCGTCAATCCGACCAGCGCGCAAGCCCCCATCGTGATCCAGTTCAGCCACGTGGTCACAGCAGAAACTGCTAAGGGTAAGGCCGCGTTGCGCTTCAAGGAGTTGGCTGAATCCAGAACCGGCGGCAAAGTGCGCGTCGAGATCTACCCCAACAGCCAGCTCTACAAGGACCGCGAGGAGTTGGACGCGTTGCGCCTGGGTGCGGTACAGATGATTGCCCCTTCGCTCTCCAAACTGGCAAGCCTGAGTGGTGGGGACTTTGAGGTGTTTGACCTGCCCTTTTTGTTCAAAGACCGTGCTACCTTCCGGGCGGTGGTGGATGGCCCGATGGGAGCTTCAATGCTCAAAAAGCTGGAACCCCATGGCGTCAAGGGCTTGGTCTTCTGGGACAACGGCTTCAAGGTATTCAGCGCCAACCGGCCACTGCAGTCGGTTGACGATTTCAAGGGTCTAAAGGTTCGTGTACAGGCATCCAAAGTTCTGGTAACTCAAATGAAAACCCTGGGCGCGCAAGCCTCGGTTTCGCCCTTGACCAGCGTCTACGAAGCCCTGCGCAGCGGCCAGCTCGACGGTCAGGAAAACACGCCAACCAATATTGAAACACAGCGGCTGCATGAAGTGCAAACGCACCTCACCGTGTCCAACCATGGCTATCTGGCGTACGCTGTCATTGTGAACAAACCGTTTTGGGACCGATTGCCCAGCGACATCCGAACCACGCTGGAAGGCGCCATGCGTGACGCCAGCACCTATGAGTACAGCATCGCAGCTGCCGAAAACAACAAAGCACTGGAGCGTATCAAGACCAGCAGCAAGCTGACGGTTCACACCGCGACTCCACAGGAACTGGACCATTGGCGTACAGCCTTGCAGCCAGTCTACAAAGAAGCACAGGGTTGGATCAGCCTGGAGACGCTGACCGCACTCAACGCGCTCAGCGGCCCACCGCCATAGGCGGCTAATCAATCGGCCGGCAACAACGTCGGCCCACCCCGGAACCCCGAAAGCTTTGCAGAGCCCAAAAGAGCCCTGCAGGGACGAGCTACGCCCAAATTTCATACCAACCCAAGGAGAAACCATGAACCCCAATACCAACCTTAACAACGCCAAGCAGGTGCCATGGGTGCGCATACTGTCGGTGACCGGGGGAGCCATTGGACTGGCCGTATTCGCACCGATAGTCTGGCTGGCCGCAACCGGTGGCGTCGGGTTACTGGTACTCGGCGGAGTGCTCGCCATTGGATTTGCCGCAGTGCAGGCACTACCGCTACTAGGCCAAAAGCTGGAAAACGGCCTGCTGGCGGCCCGCAAAGCCGAGGCGCGGCGCAGCCCGATCGAGCAGTTGCAGAACGAAGTGCTGCGCCGAGCGGAGCGTTTGAAGGCGTTTCGCGGTGCCTTGGTCAAGGTGGGCGGCCAGATTGAGACCATAGAACAAATGCTGGAGACAAGGCGGCGCAGCGACCCCAAGCATATTCCCGCTGCCCAAGAGCGCGCCTTGGCTCGCCTACAGCAGTTTCATCGGATCAACCTGGGCAAGTTGAACGAGGCTCACAACGCACTCAAAGAATTCCAGGAAACCGTCAAACGCAAAGAAAGCGACTGGGCCATATCCATCGCCATCGGTGACGCCGGCGAAATGATGGACCCCAACGCCACCGACAACCTGCTGCAAGACCTGCTGACCGACACCGCCCTGCGCACCGTGCAAGACCGCTTCAACTGCGTGTTTGCCGAACTCGACCTGCAAATGAGCAGCACGGACGGCCCTACCCGCACCCTGCTGGACGACCGCAGCCTGGACCGCATGGATGCGCTGCACCTGCCTGAAACCATCAATGTAACAAGGAGCTACCAATGACATTCTGGAAAAGACTGCGCCTGATCGGCAGCGTGATCGTGCTGGTGCTGGCAGTGGTCGCCACGGTTGGCGCGCTGACACAACCAGCGCCAATCAATACCGACCCACCACAGACCACCAGGTCTTCAGACTCGCTACAAAGCGGAACCAAAGGTCTCTAAACCCATCCATTTTCAGCAAAGTATTTACTTCAAGGAGATCACCATGAAAAAACTCAATTCCACCCTTACGGCCATCACAATCGCTTTGCTGGCAGCAACTCCGCTAGCCATCCACGCACAGGACACACAAACAGAACCGAGCGACGGCCTGCGCATTGCCACCGGTAAGAAGGGCAAGGGTTACTCCAAACTCTTTGCCGACATTCGCGCAGTGTGCGGAAATCAGGTTTCCATCACCGAAGTGGAGACCGAAGGCGGGCTTCAGAATCTGACCACTCTGGCCGCCAACCAGGCCGAATTGGGCTTTGTGCAGCTTGACACACTGCAAGACATGAAGGGCTCGGACGAAAACATTGGCAACCTGCTGGCACTCATGCCTCTGAACGTTAACCTGCTGCACATCGTCGCCCGGTCCGAGGGTTACAGCTACGCGGGGCCAAAGCGCATATGGCCGCTTCAGCCCGAAACGGTCACGGTTTCGGTCGACAAGTTCTCCGATCTGAAGAATCTTCCCGTTGCCGTGGTGGGTTCCGCCCGCGCACTGGGCCGCGTGCTGGATCGGCGCTTTGCAATGAACATGCGCTTCATTGATGTTGATACCGATGAGCAGGCGCTGGCCAAACTTAAATCCGGCGAAGTGGCCGGCATGCTCAGCACCAGCGGCTGGCCCAGTGGCCCGATTCAAAAACTTAAGCGCGATTCAAACGCCAAGCTGCTTCCGTTTGACTTGGCCGTGCAACCGCCATACCAACTCGTGAAAAAGAACTACGAAAACCTCGACACTTTCAACCACAGTTTTCTGGCAGCGCCCAACTTGCTGGTCACCCGTCCCTTCTCCGCCACAGGAGCCAACGGCAAAGCTGCTGCCACCCTGCAGGCCTGCATCCAGAAGAACCTGCGAACCCTGCAGGAAGGCAAATTTGAGCCGGCCTGGGCTGAGGTCAAAAACACTTCCGAAACCTATGGCTGGCCAAGGTTTACGGCAGCGGGCCGCAAGTAGCAACCAGCTGGCAAACCCCTGTGTAGAACTACGCAGGGGCCCCGCGTAGAGGCGCAGTTGAACGCATTCGAGTAGTCAAGCAAGATACAAGTCAGTCACTACACATCAATCTCCGAATCGACAACACAGACAGAAAAATTCACCATGAACAATATCAATATCCCCTTCATCAAATGGGCCGTCGGCATCCTGGGTTCGCTTTTGCTAGCCTGGGTACTGGCACCCTTCGCCGTCGTGCCAACTGGCTCACGCGGCGTAATGACCACAATGGGCAGCCCGTCTGACGACGTATTTACCGAGGGCATTCACTTTCGCATACCGCTCATTCAGCAGATGCACCTGATGGACGTGCGCATTTCAAAACGAGAGGGAGAAGGTGATGCTGCGTCCAAAGACCTGCAGCAAGTACGGGTGAAGGTGGCGGTGAATTACCATCTTGATCCCGAAATGGTCGCCAAGGCATTCCGCGCGGTTGGACAAACCACTGATGACGTAGCAGATCGCATCCTGGAGCCTGCCCGCCCGGAGGCGTTCAAGGCCGTCACCGCCCTTTTCACCGCCGAAGAGTTGATTACGAAGCGCACTCAGGTCCGTGAGCAAATAGCCGCACTATTGCGCGAGAAGATGACACGCCACGGCCTGATACTGGACGAGTTTGCCATCGTCAACTTCGCGTTCTCACCTTCCTTCACCGCCGCCATCGAAGCCAAGGTGAATGCCGAGCAGGCCAACCTCAAAGCTGAGCGCGACCTGATGCGCATCCGCGTGGAAGCCGAGCAAAAAGTCGCCTCCGCCAAGGCGGAAGCAGAGTCACTACGCCTGCAACGCCAGGAGGTAACGCCCGATGTACTTGCGCTGCGCACCATCGAGAAGTGGGACGGCCACCTGCCGCAAGTGACCGGAGGAGCTGTTCCGATGATGGATTTTTCCAAGATCACGAGAAAAGACATGATGGGAGCAAAATAAAGAACAACGCACGGAATTTCGGGAGATACCGATAGTTATGACGGAAAATTGGTGCATAAGTCCGGCGCGTGCATCACTTGGCCGATGTTTGAACCCAAGTGCGAGCCGAACTTTCTTTCACTCCTTAAGCAACCACATGGTGTGAATGAAAGAATCCTGTGAACCGGCATGCAGTGAATGGAGCAACGCGTCGAAGTGGTCCCTGTTGTGGTTCGATTTGCGGGCATAAGTTTGCATGGTCTGCAGTACCAGTTCGTCTGTCAGACCATTTTCATGACCAGCAATGCCCACCAAAAGCACTTGAATGATCGCTAGGTTGCACACCATTTCCCTGTACAAATCAAGATACGCACCGCGTGTAAAAGGGAACAGACGAATAATGACTTCGTTGACCAAATAATTCTCAAAAATGTACTGTCGGTCCTGAAAATATGGCCGATAGTGTGTTGCGTGGGCCCGACTATAGGCGCTCAAAATTGCGGTATCCATACTCGGGGCAGCATCTTCAACGCCCAGCCCCTCGGCTGCCGCACTGAGGCACAGCGCGAATCGCGGATTGGTTCTCTCGCGCATAAATTTGCTGATCAGCTGAGCGGCCACAGTCAGTTTGCGCGGTAGGTTGCCTTGCAACTGCTCGTATTGCAGCTCCAACTGGCCCGGATGGGCTAGCATGGCTGCAAAGGACTCCAACACCGGCACGATTTCGGAAGCATGGGCAAATCCAGGTGACGATGTGATTTTGTCCACGTCTTCCAGCAAAAACCCCAGCAACATCATGCGTGCACCGATGCTGATGGCGCGAAGCTGCAAGACGGCAATAATGACCGCTCTCATGTCATTGAGAATGGCGATCTGCTCAGGATCACCGTCGCTTTGCAGTGGAAATCGGTAGGAAGTAAAAGGGAGGCTGTCAATAGTCGGCTCGGCGTCAGCAGCGACAAACTGCATCGGTTGCGGACTCAGCAATATCAGTCGTGCGGCTTGAGGGCAGGAAATCCCCATGGACTTCTCGCGTTGCTGGCCAAACTGGTTGAGGTAACGCGGATAAATGCGGCAGGTATCGCTGAGTGCTTGTTCGCCCATTACGCATTGAATCATGCACAGGCGGTCGCTCTGCAAAAAATGGCAATCCCCATTCGCTTTCATATGCATCACGCCAAATTTATTCTTGTCGTCAGCATCGATTGACAAGTTCCTGTTAACCGCAAGCTTTACCAGCGGGGCCAGCACGGGATGCTGATTGTCCACGTACCGATGGTAGGTTTCGCGGTCAATATGAACACTCCAGCCGCTGCAACAGGTGTCCGGGCACTCCGGGCCATTGCACTGAAATTTGTCGTAGTAATCGGGAACGATGGCGTTTTGCATAGTCATCCCTTCGCAACGCCCCGTGACATCAGAACCGCCTGCGCCAGGGCAAAGTCCTGCGGGTAGGTTACCTTGAAGTTTTGTGCGCTGCCTTCGACCAGTAATGGAGCTTTGCCAACAAACTCCAGCGCGCTTGCTTCGTCCGTTACCGCATCACCCGCTGCGAGCAACGCGTGCTGCAAATCGGCAATACGAAACATTTGTGGGGTTTGGGCCAGCCATTTATCGCCACGCTCTACCGTTTGCGCAACCCGTCCAGCAACTTCGCGTTTCAGGGTATCAGGCAGCTTAATGCCGAGCAGGCCACCAACTGCGTCCGCCAGGCATGCGTCAATCAACGATTCGATCTGTTGGGGAGTGATAAGGCAGCGGGCTGCGTCATGCACCAGCACCCAGTCGCGCGGTAAAGCGCCGCAATCCAGCAGCGCATTCAAACCATTAAATACGCTCTTAGCCCTCGTGGATCCTCCACAGGCAGCTATTACAAACATAGCATCACTGTCGTCAAAAAAATCATCACCTGCTGACACAACCACCATTACACCCGCCAGACACTGCACTGCCGCGAAGGCTGCCAGAGTATGCAACACCATGGGTTGACCGGCAACCAACTGGTACTGCTTGGGTCCATTCGCCCCGGCGCGCGACCCCGTTCCGGCGCACGGAATGAGAGCCCACAGGCGTGCGGGAGGTGCGTTGGCGACCGGTGAGGCCGACTCAGGTAAAGAAGGGGCAATTGGGGAGGTGTCGGTCATGATGTGTGCCCCATTCTAAAATCGACTCCACAGCTTTTCCAATTTCTTCATTTCTTCTGCTGTGCCAACCTGCGGGTGACCCACACAGCACTCAAACCACTCATGGATTTACCCAAACTCATTGTCGGCAAACGCTTTACCCTGCCCCGACCCGTGGGCTCTGCCGATGCGATGCTGCTGGCCCGCTTGGGCGACCGCGAAAAGGCTGCTGGCAAGCCCATGACCGTGGTCACTTCTGACGCCAGCGATGCGCAGCGACTCCTCGACGAAATCGCTTTCTTCGCCCCCACACTGCGATGCGCCCTGTTTCCAGACTGGGAAACCCTGCCATACGACACGTTTTCACCCCACCAGGATCTGATCAGCGAGCGCCTGGCCACCCTGTGGCGCATCAGCCAGCGCAACAAGGACACGGGCGCCGATGTGGTTATTGTGCCCGCCACCACGGCACTGTACCGACTTGCACCGCCCAGTTTTCTGGCCGGCTATACATTTGAATTCAAGGTCAAGCAAAAGTTGGACGAGGCCAAGCTCAAGGCCCAACTCACACTGGCAGGCTACAGCCATGTGACCCAGGTCGTCAGTCCCGGTGAATACGCGGTGCGCGGTGGGCTGATCGACCTGTTTCCCATGGGGAGCCTAGTGCCATTTCGTGTGGACCTGTTTGATGACGAAATTGACAGCATCCGGACCTTCGATCCCGACAGCCAGCGCAGCCTGTACCCGGTGCCCGAAGTTCGTCTACTCCCAGGACGTGAATTCCCGATGGATGACGATGCACGCGCCAAGTTTCGCAACCGCTGGCGCGAGCTGCTGGAGGGTGACCCAACCAAGAGTCGCATCTACAAAGACATAGGTGCTGGTGTGGCAACCGCCGGTATCGAGTACTACCTGCCACTGTTTTTTGAAGAAACGGCCACTGTGTTTGACTACCTGGGGCCGGATGCCACCGTGGTGTTGCACGGTGACTTGGAACCCGCCTTTCAGCGCTTCTGGCAAGACACCAAGGACCGTTATCGCTTGGTACAGGGCGACCCCGAGCGCCCGGCCCTCCCGCCTGAAGCACTGTTTTTGAGTGCCGAGCAGTTTTATGCCCGAGCCAATTCCTATGCGCAATTGGCCATTCGACCCACTGCCCCTGCATCAGTAGATGATGATCCTGGCGCAGCCATCACAGCCACCGCCTATGTGGAGTTAGAGACCCTGCCCCCTCTGGCCGCAGAACGCGGCACCGAAGACCCGCTGGCCCGCCTCAAAACCCATGCCCGCAACACCCAGCATCGCATTTTGGTATTGGCTGAAAGCGACGGCCGCCGCGAAAGCCTGCTGGATTTTCTGCGCGCCAGTGGGGTTAACCCACCCGCGTTTGACTCGCTACTTGAGTTCCAGACCAGCGACGAAAAATTTGGCATTGCCACCGCTGCACTGAGCGCAGGCTTTCGCTGGCTGGAATACGGCATTGACCTGGTCACCGAGACCGAACTCTTTGCCAGCGCACCCACCACCCGCCGACGTAAACGACAGGAGCAGGTCAGCGACGTTGAAGCCCTGATCAAGGACCTCAGCGAGCTCAACGTGGGCGACCCCGTCGTCCACTCCCAGCACGGCATTGGTCGCTACCGGGGTCTGATCAATCTGGATCTGGGAAACAAACTGTCCAACGGCGAGCCCGAATTACAAGAATTCTTGCACCTGGAGTATGCCGACAAAGCAACGCTCTACGTGCCGGTCAGCCAACTGCAACTCATCAGCCGCTACACAGGCGTGAGCGCTGACGAAGCCCCTTTGCACAAGCTTGGTAGTGGCCAGTGGGAAAAGGCCAAACGTCGCGCCGCCGAGCAAGTGCGCGACTCGGCCGCTGAACTACTCAACATCTACGCCCGCCGCGCCGCCCGCGAGGGTCATGCGTTCAGATACTCGGCCAATGACTATGAGACCTTTGCCAACGACTTCGGCTTTGAAGAGACAGCCGACCAAAAAGCTGCCATTCACTGTGTGATTCAGGACATGGTTAGCCCCCGCCCCATGGATCGACTGGTCTGCGGCGATGTCGGTTTTGGCAAGACCGAGGTGGCCCTGCGTGCGGCATTCATCGCCGTCACTGGTGGCAAGCAGGTAGCGATTCTGGCGCCCACAACACTTCTGGCAGAACAGCACTTTCAGACTTTGAACGACCGCTTCGCCAAATGGCCGATCAAGATTGCCGAAATGAGCCGTTTTCGCTCCACCAAAGAGATCAACGCTGCACTCAAGGGCGTGGCAGACGGCACCGTTGACATTGTGGTGGGGACGCACAAGCTCTTGAGTCAGGACACGCATTTCAAGAACCTGGGCCTTCTGGTCATTGACGAAGAACACCGCTTTGGTGTGCGCCACAAGGAGCAGATGAAGGCTTTCCGTGCCGAAGTGGATGTGCTAACGCTGACCGCCACCCCCATCCCCCGCACCATGGGCATGGCGCTGGAAGGCCTGCGCGATTTGAGCGTGATCGCCACCGCGCCGCAGCGCCGCCTGGCCATCAAGACCTTTGTGCGCACTGAGGGCAATGGTGTGATCCGTGAGGCCGTGTTGCGCGAGTTAAAGCGCGGCGGCCAAGTTTACTTTTTGCATAACGAGGTAGAAACGATAGAGAACCGCCGCGCCAAGTTGGAGGAACTGTTGCCCGAGGCCCGCATTGCGGTTGCACACGGGCAGATGCCGGAGCGTGAACTGGAGCGAGTGATGCGCGACTTCATCGCACAACGCTACAACCTGCTGCTGTGCTCTACCATCATCGAGACCGGCATTGACGTGCCCACGGCCAACACGATTGTGATGAGCCGCGCCGACAAGTTCGGCCTGGCCCAGTTGCATCAGTTGCGCGGACGCGTGGGTCGCAGCCACCACCAAGCCTATGCCTACCTGATGGTGCCCGACATCGAAGGACTGACCAAACAGGCCACCCAACGACTGGACGCAATTCAAGCAATGGAAGAACTGGGGTCAGGGTTCTACCTCGCCATGCACGACCTGGAAATCCGCGGTGCCGGTGAGGTGCTGGGCGAAAATCAGAGCGGCAACATGCTGGAAGTGGGCTTTCAGCTTTACAACGAGATGCTCAGCGAGGCGGTACGCTGCCTGAAGGCCGGCATTGAGCCAGACCTGCTCAGCCCGCTGAACGTCACCACTGACATCAACCTGCACTCCCCCGCACTGTTACCGGATGACTACTGCGGTGATGTCCATTTGCGGTTGAGCTTCTATAAAAAGCTTGCGACGGCAAAAACCACCGACCAGGTGGACACGCTGTTGGAGGAAATTGTGGACCGCTTCGGCAAGCTGCCCAACCAGGCGCAAACGCTGATCGACGTGCACCGACTGCGCGTGCTTGCCAAGCCCTACGGTGTGCTAAAAGTAGATGCTGCGCCAGGTGTGATCACCATCACGTTCCAAAAAAACCCGCCAATTGATTCTGTGAAGATCATCCAGTTGATCCAGAAGAACAAACACATCAAGTTGGCGGGAAACGAAAAGCTGCGCATAGAACGCGAACTGCCAGAGGTCAAGGACAGGGCGCAGATGGTGCGGGATATTTTGAAATCGCTCGGTCAGCCCACAGTGGATGCGGTGGCTGCTACGAAGTAGTTTCGCATCAGCTTCTTGCCTGACGCCACAGAAAGGACATCCACTGATGCCTACCGGAGATTCGAATTGAACAAACCATGCTTATCCGCATGCGCGTTTCGTTGATGACCCAGCAGGCCGAGCATACATAAAACAAGTTGTGCCTGCTGGCCGTCTTGTCAGACCTGAAGAAATAGGCGAGCTCATTCAATATTTGGCAACAATGGACGGTACATTCCTAACGGGCGCAATATTGGATGAAATAGCGCCATCCGACTCGCACGAACCGACGGTTGAACCACGAGGCACAGGGTGGAGTGAGAGTCGATGCGGAATTCGCCCGAGTGCCCGGACATATGATCAAATTAAATAATGCAAGCCACTGAAGTATTTCCCGACCTCGTCCTGCGCAACTGTAAACCCGGCCTCAAACTGTCCGATTTCAAGCTCATCGCGTTTGACATGGACTCCACCCTCATCAACATTGAGTGCATCGACGAGATCGCTGACGCAGTTGGCCGCAAGACCGAAGTGGCCGCAATAACCGAGGCGGCCATGCGAGGCGAAATCACCGACTTCAACGACAGCCTGCGCCGCCGCGTCGCGCTGCTCAAAGGTGTCACGGTAGCCGACATGGAACGCGTCTACACAGAGCGATTGCGCATTAACCCAGGCGCGGCCGAGCTGATAGCCACCTGCAAGGCGGCGGGCCTGAAGGTCCTATTGGTCTCAGGCGGTTTCACCTATTTCGCCAACCGTGTCAAGGAACGTCTGGGCATCGATTTCACTCGCTCCAACATTTTGGAAATTGAGAGCGGACCCACCTGCGGTACGCTAACCGGACGTCTGGTGACCCAATCCTGGGGCGACATCTGCGATGGTGCTGAGAAACGCCGCACGTTGCTGGAAGTGGCGTCTCTGATGGGCATCACGCCCGAACAATGTATTGCCATGGGCGATGGCGCCAACGACTTGCCCATGATGGGTGTTGCTGGCTTGTCCGTGGCCTACCACGCCAAGCCCACGGTCCGCGAGAAGGCGATGGTGTCGATCGAGTCAGGTGGTCTGGATCGGTTGCTCGAAGTCATGCAGTACACCTAAAAATGCCAGGGATCAATAAGCTTCATTTTATGTATATGTTTGATATAAAATATTCATTTCACTTGATTCTTTAAGGACTATCAGCATGAACGCCAGGCAGCCGACTGCATCGAACACACCCGATCGCGCAGAACAATCTTTGGGAAGCATCGCCGTACAGTTACCCGGTGCAACAGCTATTTTTCGGCAACACAAACTGGATTTTTGCTGCAATGGTCACCTCAGCTTGCGCCAGGCCGCACAGGAAAAGAACCTTGCACTGGACGATTTGGTCGCCCAGCTAATTGCGCTGGAGCGCAATGACAACTTGCCAGACGAAATGCTGGCCAGCGAGTTGGTCGACCATATCCTGGTTCGCTTCCACGATGTGCACCGCCAACAGCTACCAGAATTGATTCGCATGGCCCACCGAGTCGAAACAGTACACAAGAGCAATCCATATGTGCCTGCAGGTCTAGCCAGCTTGCTGGAAACCATACATGAAGATTTGCAGAACCACATGGCAAAAGAAGAAAACGTTCTGTTTCCTCTGATCAAGTCCGGCGGACACCCAAACATTGGCCAACCCATCGCCATGATGCGCTCTGAACACTCCAACCACGGGACTTCATTGGATCGTATCAACACCCTTACCAACGATGCAACTCCACCTCAAGGCGCATGCAACACCTGGCGCGCGCTCTATTTGGGCATCGGGCAGTTCAACGAAGACCTGACCAACCATATGCATCTGGAAAACAACGTACTGTTTCCCGCGTTTGAGTCAGCGTTCGCGCCCGCGCAGCAATCGGGCTGCGGCGGCGGCAACGGTGGCTGCGGCTGCCAATAACGTTGTGTTCAGGCTCCTGCCAACTGACGCAGTGCCTGTTCAAAAACCTCTGGTGGTTGCCCGCCAGATATCAAGTGACGGTCATTGATGATGATGGCAGGCACGGAATGAATGCCCTGCTGTTGAAAGAACTGCTCCTGTGTTCGCACTTCCGCCGCGTAGTCGTTACCTGCCAAAATAACCTTAGCGCGCACAGAGTCCAGCCCCACTTCAGTTGCCAGACGCAACAACACCCTGTGGTTGCTGGGGTCTTCACCGTCGGTGAAATAGGCTTTGAGTAGCGCCTTCTTCAGCACCAGCTGGAATCCCTCCAGGTGCGCCCAGTGCAACAGGCGGTGAGCATCAAAGGTGTTGTAGATGCGCGACCGCTTTTGCAGGTTGAACACAAACCCCAAATCGGCCCCGCGTGAGCGGATAGTTTCGCGAATCGCGGCAGCCTGGTCGGGAGTGGAGCCGTATTTGCGGGCAAGGTGCTCGGTCGTATCCTCCCCTTCAGCCACCATGTGGGGGTTGAGCTCAAAGGGCTGAAACGTGATGTCTGCTTTCACCGCAGGGACACGGTCTAGCGCAGTTTGCAGCGAAGCCAGGCCAACTGCGCACCAGGGACACGACACGTCAGATACAAAATCTATTTTCAGGGTGATGGTCATCGCCTGTCCTTTGTTTCAATGTTCGCAGATGGGGACGCAATTGCAGTTTTCAAAAGGGAATCAACCACCAAGGGTGTCTTTTAAAGCGAAGTCAAGGGTATCATCAAGTGAACATGCCAGACATTGCAACCTTATTACAGTCGGTCAAACTTCCTGTCATGCCCGAAGTTGCCCATGCTCTCATTGGAACTTTGAGCGATGATGATGCAGACATCTCGACGGTGACCCGCATCATTGCAAAAGACCCAGGGCTAACGGCCACCTTGCTGCGCATGGCAAACAGCGCAATTTTTGGGCTGTCACGCAGCGTTAAATCGCTGGAGAGTGCAGTCAGCGTTGTGGGGATGGCCCACATTCGAGCTCGGGCCTTGTCTATTTGTCTGGCCAATGCATTTACATTCCCCCCCAATCTGGACAGACTCGATTTTTGGCGAAGCAGCATGGTTTGCGCAGGGTATGCCAAGTGGCTTGCCAACAGTATTGCCATGGACGAACAACAGGCCTGGTTGACTGGAATGATGCTTCGCCTTGGGGAGCTTGTTATCGCGCAGCGCGTGCCCGAGGCACTGTCATACATTGAATCACTTCCATGCAGTCCCGCTGATCGATGGGCCCGGGAGCGCGAGTCTGTCGGTTTTGACGAAGGACAGATCGGTGCGGAGATTGCACGCCGTTGGGATTTCCCGGACGTTGTCAGTCTCGCACTTCAAACCAGTTCAAGCCCGATGGCCAACGGCAGCTCGCACCTGGGGGCCATTGTTCACCTTGCAGCGCTATTGAGCGACCCCGAAACACCCCAGACACAGGCGTTGGGCAAACTGCCCTTCCCAGTGGTTCAAGCACTTGGGCTTAACCTTGAAAAATTACAGATGCAGATGCCCAGCGCAGAGTCTTTGAGTGACATTTCCATGTTGCAAGCACAACCAGGATAGGCGCACGAATGCCATTTCTTGCCCTTGGGCTCTCCCCCGACTTGTGTCATGCCGTTAACGCTCTCGGGTTTACCGAGCCGACGCCCATTCAACGTGAAGCCATCGCACCCATACTGCTTGGCTCTGACGTATGGGCCGCGGCACAAACCGGCTCAGGCAAAACGGCTGCGTTTGCATTGCCGCTGCTACAGCGACTGCAATCACTTCCCACTGAAAACCGCCACCAGTACGGGCGCGCCATCCGATCCCTCATCATCGTGCCCACCCGCGAATTGGCAGCGCAAGTGGGTGAGGTTGTTCGTGGGTTGGCACAGGCCTTGCCACACCACCCCAAGGTGGTTGTGGCGTCTGGCGGGGTCTCAATCAACCCGCAGATGATGGCATTGCGCGGTGGTGGGGATGTTTTGATTGCCACACCCGGTCGGTTACTGGATCTCGCCAAGCAAAATGCCATTCAGCTCGCGACAGTTCGCATTCTGGTACTGGATGAAGCGGACCGCCTGCTGGACCTCGGGTTTGCCGATGAGCTCTCACGCATTCTGATGCTGCTGCCACCCAGTCGGCAGACGCTATTGTTTTCAGCAACGTTTCCGCCCGAGGTCAAGGGCTTGGTAACCCGCATGCTGCGGGACCCCGTAGCAATTGCAGTGGAGTCTGATGCGATTCAGGCCAATGTAATTGCACAACGGGCCATTCAGGTAGACGCCAGTCGACGCACGCAATTGCTACGCCATTTAGTCAAGGAACAGGGATGGACACGTGTGTTGGTATTTGTGGCCACCAAGTACGCAGCAGAACTGGTGGCAGAGAAACTTTACAAGGCCGGTGTGTACGCAACCGCGTTTCATGGCGATTTGAGCCAGGGCGCACGCAGTCAAGTACTGGCTGAATTCAAGGACGAACAGTGGGAAGTGGTTATAACAACCGATTTGGCCTCGCGCGGCATTGACATCTCGAAGCTACCCGTCGTGGTCAACTACGATTTACCCCGGTCGGCCGTTGACTACGTTCACCGCATAGGCCGAACAGGTCGTGCAGGAGAGCCAGGGCTTGCCGTGAGCTTCGTGGGTGCCGATGCACTTGCGCACTTCGCATTGATCCAGAAACGACAGGGTATGGACTTGCCGCTGGAAATCATTGCGGGGTATGAACCGACCGACACCCCCACGCCCATTGCGTCGCAAATGGCGCCGGACAATGGTGGGATCAAAGGCAAACGTCCCAGCAAGAAAGATAAATTGCGTGCCGCGGCCAACCGCATTCAGGCGCTCTAAAAGGATCTTGGGCACCTTCTGAATCAGTCCTGGCTTTATGTCACAGGGCGTTGCTGACGGCGGCCATGGGAAGCCAAAATTTCTACAAAAAACTGACTGCCACCGGCTTGAGCGACTGCGTCCATGAGTTCGGTTAGCGTGGCGAAATGCACAACCACTGCCTCTGCTTCCGTCGGACCAAAACGGCAGTCAAAGTCCCAGAAATCCACGCCAACCGGCAAAGCACGGCGGCGCTCACGGCGAACATATTTGCGAACTTCGTGTTTGACGGCCTCCAGAACACGATCGCGATTTTTGCCTTCTATGGCGAGTGGGAATGTTTTTCTCATGCCGCGATTATGCGGCGCGGCATGCACTCCCAACTGAAAAAGACTATTTCTCGCCCAACAAACCGCGCTTCAGGTCACTCTGAACCGGGTTCTCGCCCAGCCAGATCCGTAGAACCGCATTGTAAAAAGCGATATCGGGCATGGTCTCGCCTATCTGCTTGCCATTCAATGTGCTGACGGTTCCGGTACCAGGAACCCAGTCCAACGTGATGATGTCGCCTTTCTTAACTTTATCCAAGCTTGAGAACATCTCACCAAACTTTACGGTTTGGCTGATGACCTTGGCCTTTTCCTCCTTGGTCGAGTTCTTGTTCATGGAAGTAATGAACAACTGGCCAAACTCTTCACTGTTGACTTCACGCTGGATGTGCAGCGCAACCCGTTTAGGTGTCGTTAGAGCCTGAACGTCTGCAGATGAAGTTTTCTTTTCGCTCAAATAGAGGGCCGCCGCGTACACCTTAACCACAATGATCTGACGCATACCCAGACCATTGAGAATCAACGATTTTCCGGCTACCGTAGCAGTGTCATCCACCTTGACACCACCAACCTCCGCTGAATATGCAGGAATGGCACATGCGATGGCCAAAACGCCAAGAGGTATCAATGCCTTAAGTTGCTTTGCAAATGTCATCGGTTTTCTCCAAAAAAAGTAAAAATTTATCCACGATGCCCAAGGGCCTTGACTGATCGCCCCATGGATCCGCCACCGTCATCACTGTTGCCCAATTTAAATACGCTGATCGCGCTGGCAAGATGATCCGCCTCGTTGTGCATGGATTGGGCTGCACTGGCTGCCTCCTCCACCATGGCGGCATTTTGTTGTGTCACCTCATCCATCCGGTTGATAGATTGATTTACCCGCTCAATACTACTATTTTGATTCCGATTCGATTCGGTGATTTCCGCCATGATGGTCGACACGCGCTTAACGCTATCCACCACCTCAGTCATGGTCGAACCAGCCTGCCCGACCAAACGACTGCCGTTCTCCACATTGGCAACCGATACGTCAATCAAAGTCTTTATTTCCTTGGCCGCTGTAGCGGACCGCTGCGCCAGGCTTCGCACCTCCGACGCCACCACAGCAAAGCCCCGACCCTGCTCACCTGCGCGTGCCGCCTCTACCGCAGCATTGAGCGCCAGAATATTGGTTTGAAACGCAATGCCATCGATTACACCAATGATATCGGCAATCTTTTTGGATGATGCGTGAATGGCACCCATGGTGTCGACCACCTGCGACACAACGGCACCGCCCCTGACGGCAACATTGGACGCTGACGCAGCCAGTTGATTGGCTTCCTGTGTGCTGTCGGCACTCTGTCGGACGATTAAAGTCAACTCATGCATGGAAGACGTTGTCTCCTGAAGAGTTTGTGCCTGCTCGACCGTGCGGTCATTGAGTTGGTGATTGCCAGCCGCTATTTCCTGAGCGGTCGAAGCAATTACATGCGAACTGGATCGAACATCGCCCACCAGTTGGCGCAAACTGTCATTCATGTGCCGAAGGCCCTCCATCATTCGGCCTAATTCGTCCTGACCACCGGATGCAATATCGCTGGTCAAGTCCCCCGCCGCCACACGCTGCGTGACCGACATGGCATTTCTCAACGGCCCAACAATGCTGCGTGTCACCATGACACCCACCACCGTACTCGCCAACGCCGCCGCAAGCGCCAGTACCAGAATAAGGATTTCGGTCTGACGCGCTACCTCAGCCGAACTGTCACCCGCGCTCTCCATCTGGGCGTCCTGGTACTTCACAAAAGCATCCAGCGCGTCAAAATACTTCTTTTGAAGCGGGCGCATTGAGAACAAATATTTGAGCTGTGCCTCGTCCTTTTTATCTTCATTAACCAGGGTCACAAAAGCCGCCTGCAAGGGGCGAAACTTGTCCCGAATTTCCACAATGGTTTTAAGCAGCTCACGTCCTTTTTCATCCGTCAAAATTTTGTCCAGCGTCGCAATAGCCTCGTTATTGGCTGCGTTGACTTTCTCGATCTTGTCAATCTCGGCCTTGATCTGGCCTGGGTCCGTCATGATCAAAACGCCCAGCATGCCTCGCGAAATTTCATTGATCTGGGCTTTGATACTGTTCGCAATATTGGTTTTGGGGTATCGGTCTTTGACGATGAGCTCAATCTCGGCGTTGAGCCCGGAAATGCGATAAACCGACAAAGCGGCCAGCAAAGCCATGAAAGCGATGACAACGGTAAAACTCAAAGTCAGCCTTTTGCCGAGGCTCAATCCGGAGGTAATCATGTACGGCCCTGTTCTGTCTGTCTTGCCAATTTGGCACCAGCCCTTCAACAACCAGGCCAGACGGCATTGCCACCATTATTCTCTGAGTTTAAGAGCGAATATCTCGGGGTAATCCCTTGTCAAATCAAGCACAGATCAAGTCCTCGTAGAAATGAAAACCGTGACAACTGGTCACCCAGTGTGCATTGGTGGTATTGCGGGCACCCAGACCAATCACGCGACGCCCGCCTGCTTTCAATTTCTGTGCGATCGGCATGTAGTCACTGTCACCACTCACTATGACAACCGTTGAAATATGCCCAAAGCGCCCCACGTCCTCCATGGCATCCAGACACAACCGGATGTCTGCTCCATTTTTGGCAGATACGCCGGGCGGAAACAACTGAATGAGCTCCATCGCGTTATGCAGCAGCACATCGCGGTAGCGCCCAAAGTACTGCCAGTTGCAATAGGCCCGGTTGATAGCCAGAGGGCCATATGACGACGCCATGGTGATCACGGCCTGGATATTGACCAAGGGGTCTTGCACCTTGAATCGGTTGTCTTGCTTACTATAGGACCCTTCAGAGCGAGCTTCGCAAAGGGCTGCGTGAAGGTTTTCAAAGTCCCAATACAGGGCAACGGAACCGGAGGAAGCGGTATCGGTAGGTGGCATGAATTTTTTCGGTAAAACTGCATCCTACCTGTTGAAGGCAATACGGCTACCCTCCAGCGCGTTTGACGGTATATCCCTGCATTTTCAACGTCTGAATCACCCGATCGCAATGGTCGCCCTGGACTTCAATCACACCATCCTTGACCGTTCCACCGGTACCGCAAGCGGTCTTGAGCTGTTTGCCCAGATCGGCCAAGGCAGTACTGTCGAGCAAAACGCCCTTGACGACCGTAACCGCTTTGCCACCACGGCCCTTGGTTTCGCGTGATACGCGCACAGTGCCATCGCCTGTTGGCATGGCAACAAGCTTGCAAACGCACTGCGCAACGGCATTGCGGCACGTTGGGCACATTCGCCCCGAATCGGTGGAGTAAACCAAACCACCCAGGGCCGAGAGCCCAGAAACTTTACCCTTCATCGGATCGTCCCCACAAAAGCTGCCACGGGCTATTACAACAGGCCAATCGCCCGGCGCTCAGAGCCCTGAAACGGTGAAATCTTGGGGGCCGGGGCGAACCGACGTCTGCGGCAAACTCGACCCGGTGCAACCCTCCACCAGCATAGCGTCTCTTTCCGCACGCTCAACACTGGCGCTAATTTAGCTCTCAATTTCCTTGGCAGCCTCTGTGCTTCGCCCCGCCAGACGCTATGCTTGAGGGTTGTACAAAGAGTCACGAAAACGAATGATGCAATCGCTTTTTCCATTGGGTTGGGGACATTACCTTGAGGGGGGCCTCCTTATCGGGTTAGGGGTCAGCCTTTTGTTCGTTATGACAGGCTGGATCGGCGGCATGAGCAGTGTCTTCAGCAGCACCTGGTCGTTCGTATCAACCCGGGCATTTTTCCAACAGGCGCGCTTTGTGGATACTCGAGCCTGGCGCCTGGTTTTTGCGGCGGGACTGGTTCTTGGTGCCACCGTCTGGTGGGCCTGGATGGGACCAATTGAGCACCTCCAAACGGGTATTCCCCTTTGGCAATTGGGAGCCGGTGGCGTGCTGGTCGGATTTGGCGCACGCCTGTCCAACGGATGCACTTCAGGCCACGGAATTTGCGGCCTGAGTTCGATGCAATGGCCATCGTTGGTGGCGGTATTGACTTTCATGGCCACGGGCGCGCTGGCGGCCAATGCCGTGCTGTTTTTGGGAGGCCACTGATGTCGGTTTCAAAATTCCTGGCCATTCTGTTCAGCGGCGCCCTCTTTGGTTTTGGACTGGCACTTTCAACCATGATCTCGCCCGAGGTTGTATTGGGCTTTTTGCGTTTTCAGGACTATGGCCTGATGTTGGTACTGGGCGGCGCGGTGTGCGTCACTCTATTGGTCTATCAATTGGCACCCCGTGTATTGAGTCGCCCCCTGCTGGATGACAACTTTGCCATCCGGCCCTCACTGTTGGACCGCGACACCATTTTGGGAGCCGCAATCTTTGGTTTGGGTTGGGGCATTTGTGGTGTTTGCCCTGGCCCAGCGATTGCCGCCTTGGGCACGGGCAACTGGGATTTGCTGGTGGCACTGGCCGGCATAGCAGTTGGGGCCTACGCCCAGGGTTGGCTTAAAGACGCGAAGCAATAGCCCGAACCGGTGTACAGTTTCGCCCACATTCACCCCCCGGATTTCTCTATGTCCATGTTTCGAATCCTGACCTCCACCCTGCTGTCTGCCGCCTTTCTGATACAGCCCGCCATGGCACAAAACAAGGCAGCCATCAGCAAATCAGTAACCGATTTTCATAAGCTGTCCCAAGGGCTGGCCGCCAGTCTGTCCGACTTGGGCAAGCGGGCCACAACCGCATCACCTAATGACAAAGACATGCTAAAACTGGTAACCAACCAACTGAGCCTGGTCGATGCTACCGCCGATGGCGTACTAGCGCTGGGTGTGGTCGGGGCCGAGGTACGCGACGCGGGTGACCTGGCCATTGTCAAGAAGCACCTGGCCAGTCGCTGCACAGCTCTGAAATCTCTGTCCGAGGCCACTGGCAAATATGTGGGCAGCCTGGCCTCCAACATTGCGGCGGTTGCCACCGCGGCTGAAGTAACCAAGTCGCGCGACCTGGTTGTCCAGATGGGTCAGAGCCCGCTGTGCAACGCAACCGGCAAGAATTAGGCGGCGGTTGTTTCGATCCCGTTCACACCAGAAAGATCACATGACCCTACGCAGTATTCAACTGAGCGCCCTGTTGGCATGCACATTGATCGGCCCCGCCGCGCTGGCCCAAGCCGCACCTTCACCGGCAACCGCCGCATCAGCTCCTGCATTGCCAGCCCTGCGGGCTGAAGTTCGCATACCTTTGCTGGAATCACAGACCCTGGTTGGGGAAAAAAAATATGCGCAAGCCAAGCTTAAGGTGCAAGACGCGCTCGCTATTGCCAACAAGACGCCGTACGAGGAGTACATCACGACCCGCGTAGCACTGGCTATTGCAAACGGTGAAGACGATGCACCTGCAGCTAACAAATTTCTGGAGCGCATACTGCAACTCACCGCCAACGAAACATGGCTCAAACCCGAAGACGCCCAGCACCTGATGCACTCCGTGGGAATTACCCACTACCGCGCAAAGGATTACGCACAGGCAGCAGTCTGGCTCGATCGCAACATTAAGGCCGGTGGAACGGAGCAGGCGGCCAAGGATGCGCGCATACAGTCCTACCTGCTAAGCGGCAATTTGCAGCGTGGCAGTGACCTGATCAACGAGGAAATTGCGTTGAGCGAGAAGGCCGGAAAGCCTCCTACACAAGCCTACCTTCAGATGCTGGCACAGGCCCGCAATGGGCTGAAAGACACAACAGGTTCGACCCGCGCCCTTGAAATGCTGGTGCAGTACTACCCCAGCAAAGACCATTGGCGATCGCTCATCAACCGCCTGTGGGGCCGTAGTGACCTGGCTCCCCAGCTCCAGCTGGATGTGTTCCGTCTGGCCTTTCATACCGGCACATTGGAGGAAACCACCGACTTCTCCGAATACATTGACTTTGCGCAAAAGGCCACTTTTGCCGCCGAGGCGTTGCGCGTCTTTGACCAGGGCGTGACCGCTGGCCTGATGGGCTCTGGTGCAAACGCAGAAGCTCACAAGAAATTGCGTGCCAAACTGGTGCACGAAGTCGAGCAGGATCGCAAGACCCTGGCGGCAGACACTGGGGTCGCGCAAAAAAAGCCAGACGGCCTGGCCCTCTTCAACATCGGGTTCAACATGGTCGCCATGGAACAAGTGGACAAAGGCCTGGATTTGATGGAAAAAGCCATCGCCAAAGGTTTGGCCAAGCGCCCCGCAGACGCTAAATTGCGCCTTGCAGTCGCCTACGCACAAGCAGGTCAAACCGAAAAAGCCCTGCAGACCTTTGCCACCGTATCGGGCACAGACGGGCCGGACGATCTGGTTCGCTACTGGAAATGGGCCATTCGCAAACCTTGAGTAACAAAATGGGCACATAGCCCCCGTGAAATAAGCGTGAGCAGCTATTACATTGGTAGCAATTTCCAGTATTAAATCACGCTGACCCAGCATGCCCCAACTGCAAACCGCACTGCAATTGCTGCACCAGAACGCCCGCCCGGGAGAACTGGCCGGCATGGCGCGCTTTGGCATCGTTGGTGACAACCGGCTTGGCTTGTCGGTTCCCGCCATGCGCAGCATCGCCCGCACACTGGGTCGTGACCATGCCTTGGCACTCGCCTTGTGGGAAACCGGAATCCCCGATGCGCGCATCGTCGCCAGCATGGTGACTGACCCGGCACTGCTCACGTCGCGCCAGATGGACGCTTGGGTCAAGGGCTTTGCCGCCTGGGATGTTTGCGACCAAACCTGCCTGAACGCTTTTTGCAAATCACCTCTGGCATGGAGCAAGGTGTCGGTGTGGGCGAAGCGCAAAGACGAGTTCGTGCGCCGAGCCGCCTTTGCCCTGCTGGCCACACTGGCGGTGCACGACAAGCGCGCGGACGACCAGACATTCATAGCCGCACTGGGCCTGACAGAGGCAACCGCCTGTGACGACCGCAACTTTGTCAAAAAGGCGGTGAACTGGGCGCTGCGCAACATCGGCAAGCGCAACGCGGTACTGCGCGTGGCTGCGATAGAGGCCGCCCTGCGAATCCAACAGCAGGGCACCCGGCCAGCGCGCTGGATTGCGGCCGACGCGCTGCGGGAGTTGCGCGTGGTGGTGGCGGGTTGATTGCACCGATAGCCGCTGCACTTCCTAATGCAATCCTGATGCTTAGGGTGGTACGCTGACCCCAGCATGAAGAACACCACCCATCCGCAACCTGCCCAAAGTGCGATACGCAGCGCAGTGTCAGTCGTCTGCCTGTTGGCGTTGGCAACCGTTGGTAGCTATTGGCTGGACCACCATGTGTCCCTCACCAGTCAGGCCATGCTGTATGTGCTGGTGGTGGTGATTGCGTCTTACACGCTGACCCTGCTGCCCTCGGTGGTTTGCGCGCTGGGTGCCGTGACCGCATTCAACTTCTTTTTTGTACCACCCCGGTGGACCTTTGAGGTCGAGAGCCAGGAGCACCTGATTGCCCTTTTCACCATGCTGCTGGTGGCCCTGGTCATTAGCCATCTGGTATCCGGGTTGCGAAGGGAGACCGAACTGGCCCTCTCCAGCGAAAGGCGATCTTGCGAGCTGCAGGAACTGGCCACCCTTCTATCCAACACCAGCACCCCAGCCGAAGTAGCCATGCTCGGACAGCAGGCGCTTGACACAGCCTTTGACGGCCCCAACCACATTGCACTCCATCAGCAAGATGCAACGCTGGCCTGCTTAACCGAACCAGACCCCGACACAACCGACGGGCTGAACAGCTGTATGCATGAGGCCGCCACGCTTGGCCCGGGCACGGGGCGCTGGCCGGGCCTGAATGCGTGGTACATCCCAATGGGAAACCGCGAACAGATGGCGGGCGCTGTTTGCATCAAGAACGTCGAAGCAGCCGACACAACGGGGCGCGAACACGCACAGGCGCTATGCGCCCTGCTCGCGCAAACCTTGTGGCGCATACGGTTAAAAGCTTCCATGATGGTCTCACAGGCCGAAGTCCAGCGCCAGCAGGTGCAGAGCACTTTTTTGGCAGCCATTTCACACGATTTGAGAACCCCCCTGGCTGCAGTCATAGGCGCTGCGTCCTCGCTTCAAACCCAGCGCGGCAAACTGAGCCCGCCTGAGCAGGACAGACTACTGGCCAGCATCGTCAGCGAAGCGTCCTACCTGTCCACCGTGACCGAGAACACGTTGCAACTGGTGCAACTCACCAATGCCGCACAACCCATGGCGCGCGACTGGGAGTCCATGGAAGAGATCGTCGGCTCGGTGCTGACCCGCCTGCGCGCGCGGGATACCAACCGGCGCATCAAATCCAGAGTGCCTGAGAACTTGCCGCTGATTCAGGCCAACCCGGTACTGCTGGCGCAGCTGATCGAAAACTTGCTCGACAACGCGCTGAAGTACAGCACTTCTGCCATCGACCTGGTCGTCACCACCAACGAGCACGCCATGGAAGTGAGCGTAAAGGATCGCGGCGAAGCCATACCAGCCGAAAAGTACCACGCCCTTTTTGAGCCCTATTCACGCAACGACCAGTCTGGCCAGAGGGGCGCTGGGCTGGGTCTTGCCCTGTGCCGTGCCATCGCACAAGCGCATGGCGGCGCGTTGACGATACGTCGCCGCAATGGCGGCGGCAACAGTTTCACTTTTTCCATGCCAGTAAACCCGCAACAGCCCGAGGCGGACACACCATGAGCCTGCGCGTATTGATTGTCGAAGACGACCGAGAGATCCGCTCCATGATGCAATCCTCGTTGTCAGTCGAAGGCTTCGAGGTGCAAACCGCCGTGTCACTGAGCGAAGCCCGCGCCCTGCTGCTTCATGCGCCACCCGACATCGTGGT
>JBAWYQ010000016.1:0-36363 GCA_037143475.1 Burkholderiales bacterium
GGCAGGTAGGGCAAATAGGGAGTCAGGTCCAGCTTCGCAACCTTGATCGTGGCATCACCCTTGTCTGTCAGACCAAAGGGCGTCCCCTCGGCGGCGGTGTCGAAATGGCTGCCATTGAGCTCAAACGCCAGGCGGGGCTGCACCTTGACATCGCGCTTGGAGTCCAGCGTGCTCAAAAACGGCACGGCCAGTTGCAGCGCGCGCAGCGTGTGGCGGCGCCCGCCGGAAGGCAGGTGGTCAAAAAAATCGACCGCGCCTCCATTGATGGTCAGGTTGTACAGCGCGAACGGCAACGGTGCCGACGCGGGGGTGGTGCCGCTGTCCTTGTCCAGCTTGGCCAGAATGTCTTCTACATCGTAATGACCGTCTCCCTTATGGGTCAGGTGCAGTGTGGGCGCATCCACGGTGATGGCGTCCACCACCGGGGCCATGCGCAGCACCGATTCCAGTTCAACATCCACATACAGGCGTTCAGCACTGAATTGCGTGGCACTGCCATCCGCCGTGGCGATGGCCAGGTCGTGCACGGTGAGCTCCAGCGACCAGGGGTAAAAGTCAACCGAGCCAATGGTGAGCGTGCGACCCAGCGCCGCGCTACCCTTCTCTTCGATCATCCGCTTGGCGATTGGCGGCACCGCGAGCCAGGCCAGCACCCAAACAACCAGAAGACCGCCCAAAAACCAGCGGCCACGGCGCAGCCACTGAGGAGGAACGGAGAAGGGGACCTGCATGGATGCGCTTTCAAAAATGAGCCGTCAGTGCCGAAGGGGGATTCTAGTAGCGCCCGTCTGCGGCGCGGGCGCGAATCCAAATGCGGCTATCCTCGCTTTGTCGTTCTCTTTGTCTCAGTTGTTCCCACTTTTTTGCAGGCTCCCATGCAGCATTTTTCCAAGATCACCCTCACCCTAGCCGCCGCGCTGGCGTTGTACCTGAGCGCCGTGCCTGCGCTGGCGGACATCACGTCGTCGGCATCCAGCGCTTCGTCTACTTCTGTGGGCAGTTCGTCAGCATCCATAGGCAAGTCCAGCGACAGTTCCAACTCCAGCTCTCGGGATAAAGTCGCCCAAGGCCATTACATGGTGATCGAAGTGGCAGAACTGGCCGACCAGCCCAACATGATGCGAGTTCGCCTACAGCCCCAAGCGGCTGACACAATGGCCCTCGCCCGCACGTTTGACCTGGTGCTGCCACGCCAGGCCGTTGAGCGAGGGCAACTCGCCATTGGCCAGACTGTTGCCGCCGAGCACCGACCCTTTGGTCTGGCGTTTTCAGCGCTCACGACGGGCGGCAACGCCAGTCCCTTCTTTTTGGTACTGGACGACAACTGGTACCGTGAACTGCAAAGCCACCCCGTGGTGATTTAAGGTGCGTGCTGCGCTAGTCGCAGGCCTGGCGTTGTCGCTCTCGCTCACCCCGTGTTGGGCAGGGTCACTCAGCTACTGCGATGGTCACACCGAGCCCACGGCGGCGGTTCAAGACCGGCTCATTCAGGTAGCAGGCATCATCAAGGATGAATTGGACCGCTCAGGCCAAAACCTGGCAATCGTATCGCGGTCCGGGCTGGCCTTGCAGCGCCTGGACCAGCGTTATTCGCACGCCGGGATCAGCCTAAAAGCCAGCGACAACACGCCGTGGTCGGTGCGCCAGCTCTACTACGCCTGTGACGAGCAACGCCCCCGTATTTTTGACCAGGGCATGAGCGGCTTTGTGCTGGGCGCACATGACCCGGGGGAAGGCTATGTCAGCATCCTTTTGCTTCCCGATGAAGCCGCATTGGCGCTGGAGCGCACCACGCTGAACGATGAACAAGCCCTGCAACTGTTGGGAGCCGCCTACAGCGCCAACGCCTATGCCTTCAGCCAGCGTTACCAGAATTGCAATCAGTGGCTGGTCGAGCTGCTGGCCAGCGCCTGGGGGCCGCAACTAACGCCTGAAAATTCACGAGAAAGCGCCCAGCACTGGCTGCGTTCCGAGGGCTACCAGCCCAGCGTTTTGAAAGTGGGCTGGCAACCGCTGATGTGGGTGGCCGCCCTGCTGCCATGGCTGCACAGCGATGACCACCCCGAAGCAGACTTGATGCAAGCCCAGTTTCAGGTCAGTATGCCGCAGTCGATTGAGTCCTTTGTGCAGGCCCGCCTGCCCGATGCGACCCATATGGAGCTGTGCTACACCGACCAGCGCGTGGTGCTTCGTCGCGGTTGGCAGCCCATTGCGCCGGGCTGCCAGCCACAGATTGGCGATCAGGTCATTTCGCTACTGAATTAATAGCTATTTGCGCATATCCTACGGGGGCTAGAGCCCGATTTGCTTAGTTCTTTGGTCCAACAGCCATGCGTTCAATTTTTTGGTCCAACAGGACTTCGGGCTCCTGGGCTTCTTCCCAGGTTTCATTGTTCAAAGCAGCGTCAAGACGTTTGGTATCCAACTCACCGGTCCACTTGGCAACCACGATGGTGGCCACGCCATTGCCCACCAGATTGGTCAGCGCGCGCGCTTCCGACATGAAACGGTCAATACCCAATATCAAAGCCAACCCAGCCACGGGCACGGTGCCCACGGCCGACAGCGTGGCCGCCAGCACAATAAAGCCGCTGCCAGTGATGCCCGCCGCGCCCTTGGAGGTGAGCAGCAGCACCGCAAGCAACGTGACCTCTTGCATCAGCGTCATGGGCGTGTTGGTAGCTTGTGCAATGAACACTGCCGCCATGGTCAGGTAAATGGAAGTGCCGTCCAGGTTGAACGAGTAGCCGGTGGGAATGACCAGGCCCACGCAGGTCTTCTTGGCACCCAGGTTTTCCATCTTTTCCATCATGCGTGGCAACACGGACTCAGAGGAGGACGTGCCCAGCACGATCAGCAATTCTTCCTTGATGTATTTGATGAATTTCCAGATGCTGAAACCATGGAAGCGGGCGATAAGACCCAGCACCACAAAGACGAAGATCAGGCAAGTGAGGTAGAACGTGCCCATCAACTTGCCCAAAGAGAACAGGGTACCCACGCCGTATTTGCCAATAGTGAAGGCCATGGCGCCAAATGCACCAATGGGGGCCAGCTTCATGATGATGCCGACGATGTCAAACAGCACATGGGAGGTCTTCTCGATAAAGTCAAACACCATGGTGCCGCGCCCACCAAACTTGTGCAGCGCAAAGCCGAACAGGACCGCGAACAGCAGCACCTGCAGAATCTCGCCTTTGGCAAACGCATCCACTACGGAGGTGGGAATCACGTTGAGCAAAAAGTCAACCGTGCCCACCATCTTGCCGGGCCCGGTGTATGCGGCAATGCCTTTGGTGTCGAGTGAGGCGGCGTTCACGTTCATACCCGCACCAGGTTCCACCAGGTTGACGATCACCAGACCCACGATCAGCGCCAGGGTGCTGACGACTTCAAAGTACAGCAGGGCAAGACCGCCGGTTTTTCCGACTTTTTTCATGTCTTCCATACCTGCAATGCCAACCACCACCGTGCAAAAAATGATGGGCGCAATGATCATCTTGATCAGCTTAATGAAGCCGTCACCCAATGGCTTCATGTCAGCACCCATTTGCGGGTAGAAGTGTCCCAGGGCAACACCTATGACCACGGCGGTCAAAACCTGTAAATACAGGGATCGGTAAAAGGGTCGCTTCGCAGCAGGGGCGGAAATGGTCATGTCAGGGGTCTCCTCATTGGTTTGTGGCGCAGTCTAGACAAGTAAACCTAATTCTGCAATTGTGGTAATCCACATGTGCTGCGAATCTCGGCACCAAACCCCACTGACTATGCAGCACTATCACACACTGGCGCGTGGAGAGGCAGGTCGATGGAGAAGGTTGTGCCCTCGCCCAGCACCGACTCAACAGAAATTTTTCCGGCCAATGAGCGGGTCACCATGCCGTAAACGATGGACAAGCCCAAGCCACTACCCCCTTGACCCAGTCGAGTGGTGAAGAAGGGGTCGAACACCTTTGCAATGGCTGTGGACGATATGCCACATCCATAGTCGCGCACGGCAATGCGCACGCTGTCGGCTTCAGGCGTACTGACGGTGATATCGATCTTTCCACTGGCCATTCCCGCGTAGCCGTGCACGATTGCGTTGTCAATCAGGTTAGTCAGGACCTGCCCCAAGTCGCCGGGGTAACTCTGCATTTCCACCGACTCGGGTGCATGGACCTGCACCAACACGTTGGCTTTGCTCAAGCGAGGAGCCAGCAGCAATTGATTCTCGTGGATAACGTCGTCCAGGTTAAAGCGCCGCCAGCGGTTGGCCGTTTGGTCCACAGCCACTTGCTTGAACGCACGCACGATATCTGCGGCACGCTCCAGACTGCGGTCGATCAACATCGCACCTTCTTCAGAATTTGCTGCACACTCCATAACCGCCGAACGGGACACTTTGCCAGACTCCACCATCGTGCGAAATTGAGCCACGGTATGCACCAGGGTCGTTGCTGCCAACCTGGCCGTGCCCACCGGTGTATTGAGCTGGTGTGCCACGCCTGCCACCATGCTGCCCAGCGCAGCCATCTTGCCCGCATGCACAAGCTCCGTCTGTGTACTCTCAAGCCGCTGCATGGCCAGCGCCAGCTCGGCATTGGCAGCTTGCAGATGCTGGGTACGTTCCTGAACGCGGTTTTCCAGAACCTCGTTGGCTTGCTTGAGCATGACCTCGCGATGGGTCAACGTATGCGCCATTGCGCGCAGGCTGGCGTCCACATCGGCCAACTCTTTCACGTGCAGGTTTCGCAGTTCAGGCACTTGCCCGGCCTCCAATGCGCGTGCATTATCGCTAAGCGATTCGGTGGCGCGAGCAACGCGGCGGGTTACCAGCATCAGGACAACAAATGTCACCAGAAAAACGACGCTGGTCGTTCCCAAAGTCCACGCCACAATGGTCGATATAGGGCCATAGACCATCGTCTCAGGGCGCATCACTATCACGCGCCAGTCAAGCTTGCCGACCGATATGACTGATGAGGACGCAAACCACCGCATGCCGTCCAGGGTGATGCTGGTAGCACTGTCCGCGTTGAGTTGCCGTAGCGCCTCCGCCGGTAGCATGGCACTTTGGCGGGCCCGTTTTCCATCCTGATCCGCCACGACTTGTCCACTGCTATCCGCAATCAAAACTTGCACGCCATCGGATCTGAAATGTGCGTCATCGCGTTGCGTGAGTCTGCTCAAACTGAGCTCCATCACCAGCAAGTTTCCACTCGACAATGGACCGGTCACAGCAATCATGGGCCGGTCACTGACCCCCGACAAAAAAATGGGGCTGATGCGCACACGGCCCTTGTCGGTAGCACGAAACACTTCGCTTTGCGACAGATCCAGCCCCATGCGGTCACCGCTCGCGCTGGTGGCACCGCCACCGCTTGCCAGGCTGGAATAGACAACGGCAACAACATGACCATTTGAATCCAGGATATATGCACTCTCTGCGGCGTCACTACTATCAACCAGTTGCTGCATGAATGCCAAGCGAATCCGATTGGAGCGCTCGCTGGTGTCAGCGAGTTGGATGACAGCCGCCTGAACGTTCCGCATGGGCCGATCCAGCGTAGCCTTAGTCGTTTGGGCAATATTGGCAGCCAACGAGGCGTTCAACTGTATTTGAAGTCGCTCCACCTGCGGGTAAAGCTGAAAATTGACAATCATCAGCGACAGCACAACCTGAACAACGGCCACCAGCAACACGCGTTGCAGGAAAACCTGACGCAGGCTCAACTGCCCACTTTTGTGCGGCTCTACTGGAGGCTGCATCGTGTTCATGCGTGGGTGCGTAAGGCGTTACTGCAATTTGGCAAACGCGCCGTTCTTGACGACACCAAAGTACACATCCCGAGTCACGTCGCCAAAGGCATCCAGCGTAATCGGGTTCTGAGCCCCCTCAAATGTCCTAATTCCCAGAACAGCGGCTTTCAGCCCCTCACGCTGGTCAGTCTTGCCCAGTCCACCAATGATCATATTGGCGGCGTCAAAGGCCAGCACGGCGCCAAAGCCGGGCTCAGCCTTGAACCGATTGCGGTAGGCTTTCAGGAATCCCTGGAATTTGACCGAAGGATCAAACCGGTCGAAATACTGCTCGAACAACATACCTTCAACCGCCGCCCCGCCCAATTCAATCAGGCGCTCTGTCGACGCCCATCCCGCCCCAGCAAGGCGCATGCCCGGCTTGAGCGAGCGCACCCGCTGCGCAATCATCGCGCTATCAACCGAGCTAGCGACAGTAACCACCATCTGCGGCGCGCTTGCAACGAGCTTTTTGGCAATTGCAATATGGTCCGGGTTAGCTGTGGAATTAAACCGTTCCACAAGGGTCACAACGCCGCCAAGGCGCTTGAACTCGGCCGCATAGGGGTCGCCCCAGCTTTCGGTGTAGTCGGCATTGGCCATGTCGAGAATCAGGGCCACACTGCGAACGGCTTGCTGGGCGTAGTGGCGCTGCGCAGCAGCACGACCATAAAACGCTGCATCTCCCACCGAGCGCATAAAGTAATCGTCTTTGCCTGAGAGCTTGTTGGTGGTGGCGGTTGGCGCCACCAATAGCAAATGATTCTGATTAGCCACCGGGGTGACGGCTACCGCAATGGAACTGGTGGACGGCCCTACCACGGCCACCACGCCCTGTTTTTTGAATTCTTCCATGGCTAACAGTGCCGTCTCGCTGCTTTGCTTGTCATCTTGCTCAAACAACACCAACTTGCGACCTTCAACACCACCTGCGTCGTTGGCATTCTCAATCGCCAACAGCGCACCGTTGCGCGTGGCAGTACCTAGATCAGAAAACTTGCCCGACAGACCGCCAATAAATCCAATAGCGATTGGGGACTTGGGAGCACAGGCGGGCACGCCCAGTAAAAAAAACGCACCACACAGCAAGGTCAATGAACGCGCCCCGAGTGACTGCGCAACGCGCTTGCACCATCGAATGGTCTGCATATCGATTTACTCCATTTGACTAAAATCAAATCCCTCAAAAGGTCATTCTAGGGTTGACGCAGCATTCTTGTCTGGGTGCCCCTCCTTTTTGACTTAACCTCATTAACTCTGCCAAATGCACCCATCTAACTCCCCCACTCTCTTTATTGGCCGAACTGAACCCGACGGGCTGCAGTTCGATGCATGGGCAAACCAGCCACTGCTTGCGTCGATGGAGCAAGGCGCAAGCAAATGGCCCAGCTCCTGTCGTTCAGGCAACTGCCGCACCTGCATCGGTCAACTGCTCAGTGGCACCGTGCGCTATGAAATGGAGTGGCCAGGGCTGTCGAGCGAAGAATTGGCCGAGGGCTGCCTGCTGCCTTGCGTAGCCTACCCATGCTCGGATTTGGTGCTGCGTCCAGGTTACTAACGGCGCTAGCGTTGCGATAGCCGCAAAGCCGCGCCAACAGGTCGCTTGCTTAAATTCTTACCGCAAACTGACTAGTTCTTGTACTGTGGATAACATTGAAGGCCCTTTGGCTGCGGGCTCCCCGGCGTTTCTTGTCCAGAAGGTCAGGAATCAAATGCAAAATCAGGGTTAACCCCGAAATTTTCTTGCCTTTTCTCCAATGATAGCGCCTGACGTGATAGTAAAAAATGATGCCATGTTCAAATGCATCGTTTGAAACCCAAAAGCTCAAAGTTGCCCCCGTTTTCTGTGGGCCACTTTGTGGATAACTATGTTCACAAGCCGCCCAAGCCGCACAAACAGGGGGCTGTGACACACTGCCTTGCAAATGACCACCCCGCCAGCCTGACAAAATAGCCCTCACATCCCCGTTACAGAGAGAATGCCTCGTGCAAACAGTTACCACACCCAAGCCAGAAACCGTGCCCGGCAGTGATCCGGCCCCAATGACTTCATTCGGCAAGGTCTGCATCGTGGGAGCAGGCGCCATTGGCGGTTGGCTGGGCGCCGGCCTGGCGAGGGCTGGCTGCAACGTCAGCGTTCTGGCCCGGGGCGCCACACTGGCGGCATTGGAATTGAACGGATTACGTCTGGGCGACTCTCAACTGCCGGTTAAAGCCAGTGCCGATGCCGCTACGTTGGGGGTTCAAGAACTGGTTGTGGTTTCGGTCAAGGCCCCAGCCCTGCTGGAGGTTGCTCGTCAGATCACCCCCCTGATCGGGCCGCACACAGTGGTGTTGACGGCTATGAACGGCGTCCCCTGGTGGTTTTTCCAGGGTTTTGGTGGCGCACTTGAGGGAACGCGCCTGAACGCGGTGGACGCCACGGGTGAAATTGCCAACGCCATCGCTGCGGAACATGTCATCGGCTGCGTGGTGCACGCCAGTTGCTCTGTGCTTGCTCCGGGCGTTATTCGACATCACTTTGGCAATGGTTTGATCATTGGTGAGCCATCGGGTCAATCCACCGGGCGCGTACAGGCGCTGGCTGCGTTGCTGGTGCGCGCAGGCTTTGCCGCCAGCGTATCGCAGCAGATACAAAAAGACGTCTGGTACAAACTATGGGGCAACATGACGGTTAACCCCATCAGTGCGCTGACTGGCGCCACCACCGATCTAATTCTCGGGGACGAGCTGGTGCGCAATTTCGTCTCTACAGTGATGCTCGAGGCCAAAGACATTGGTGCGCGCATCGGCATACCCATAGATCAGCAGCCGGCTGACCGGCATCAGGTGACGCTGAAGCTGGGCGCGTTCAAAACATCCATGCTGCAGGACGTGGAAGCAGGCAAAGCAGTAGAACTGGATGCACTGGTCACTGTGGTGAAAGAATTGGGCGCGCTGACCGGAGTTGCCACACCATTTACTGACGCACTGCTGGGCCTGAGCCGCCTACAGGCTCGCGTGCGGGGCCTCTATTGATACGACGCAGGATTAGACTGCAACGCTTATCCACCCAACGGGAAACCCATGTCAACCTACCTGATAGTCGACACCCTGCTCGACAAACCTGATCTTTACGAAGAATATAAGCTCAAAGCCAAACCACTGGTCGAGCAATACGGCGGCGAGTACCTGGCGCGTGGTGGCCAGTTGACGCTCAGAGAGACCGACTTGTGGTCACCCACACGCATGGTGCTGATCCGATTCCCGGACGCCGCTTCTGCCAGCCGTTTCTACGACTCCCCAGAGTACCAGGCAATCCTGCCCATCAGCAGACAGTCTGCCCGGCGGACCATGATCATGCTTGAAGGGGTGTAGCATGCCCGCCAACGACTTACCAACCGGCCGGGTCAACCTTGTAGTAGCCCCTGAGCTCGCTGTACAGCGCTGGATACTGCAAGGCCAACGCACGGCCTTGCTCGAAAAAAACTTCTGATACCACGGCAAAAAACTCTGCCGGATCTTGCGCCCCATAGTGGTTGAGCAGCCCCTGGACCCCGTGAACTGCCTCGGCCTGCAACTGTGCGTAGGCAGAGAGAAACACCTCAGACCAACGCTGCACATTGTGTCCGGTGTCGCCCAAAGTCGGGGGCGGTGCACCTCGTGCGGCGCCATTCTCTTGATCCAACTGGTGGGCAAATTCATGAATCACCACATTGCGGCCGTCGTCTGCAAAAATAGCACCCTCCAGCGTGTCTTGCCACGACAGAATGACCTGCCCCTGCGACCACGATTCGCCGGCGAGGGCCCGCCTATTGTCTTGCTGTACACCGGCACTATCGACTGTGGTGCGATTCACGACAAAGGCACTTGGATACACCAGAATTTGCCGCACCTTGCCAAAATAATCTGTCGCCCGATTGAGGATAAGGAGACACGCTTGTGCGGCAATGACCACACGCATTTCTTCGGTGATTTGCAAACCACCACAACCCAAAAATGACTTTTCGGCGATGAAGACCTGCATGTGCTTTTTAAGCTGCAGTTGCAGATCAACCGGCAGAGTGCGCACCAGGGGCACACGTCGCTGCAAAATCTTGCGCCAGGCCGCCGGAAAGGCCGAGGCACGCACCCGGCTACGTTGCCAGGACTGCCAATAGGGATGCCCAGTAAGACCCAGCACCAGAACCAGCGCCAAGCCACAAAACAGATAAAAGGCCACGGGTAGTGCTCCAGTTAAAGCGGTTGCCAGACGCCATAACTGGGACCCAAGCCTGCGTTTTCAAGCTAGCGCGTCACTAGCACCGGTACTTTGGACTCGGCCACGACCTTGGTGGACACGCTGCCAAGCATCAGGCGTGAAATTCCTGAGCGACCGTGCGAGCCCAGCACAATCAGGTCTGAACCTTCCGCTTCGGCGGTCTGCACAATGCCCGCTGCGGCACCCACGTCCTCAACCAGACGCGCCTGCAGCGCCACGGCCTCACCACCCTGCGTACACAGTGACTCGACCAATGCATGCGCCTGCGCTGCTTGCTGCTGTGCGGCTGCGGTATATGCCTGGTACCCCATAGGGTTGATTTCTCCCACACCAATGTAGGGGTACGGATCCACCACATAAACAACCGTCAGCTTTGCACCATGCGTACGCGCCAAGCTCACCGCCAATTGGGCAGCGTGTTCGGATGCAGCAGAACCATCGGTGGCGAGAAGAATATGTTTGAACATGTATTTGCCTCTTGAATAGTAAATAAGCTATTGTGAATGCTGCGCCTTTGGCGCCCCAAGCTCCATGATATTCGTCAATTTGAAAGCAATTGCTTGATCCAATTTTGCCGTAATATCGCACTATCGAACCCCATTTCGGGGTTGACTATGGAGGCCATATGGCTAAAGGTGACCAGCGCAAAGAAAAGATGGCAAAGAAGCCAAAAAAGGACAACTCTGAACCCAAGAACTCCACATCCGACCGCCCTATGGCACCGATGACTGCGGTGATTCCCCGCGGAAAAGACAAAAATAAATAGGCACTTCTTTGCCCGATACCTTCAACGCGTCCTTTGCGGCGCGCCGCCTGTCACCCCATCGGTCTGGCAGGCGCATCCAGAAGGCCCCCAAGTAAACCGGTCAGTTGCTCCGCACCCATCTTGAACCCGCAGGCTTGCGCGTGGCCACCGCCACCCATGCTGCGTGCCAGTGCAATACAGTCAAAATTACGTTGTGACCGAAGCCCGACCTTAATGACGCCACCTTTGCTGCCACACCACATCAACGCAAACGTGCCACTTTTAGCCGAAAGCAATTCGCCCACCAAGCTGTGAAACACGCTGGGCGCGTTCACCATCAGACCGCTCTGACCATTGAACAATACGGGTTGTGCCCCCTCGGCAATGTCAGCGGCCAGCTTATTGAATTTATCATCCATCGCCTGACCGCGTGCCATAAATCGCTCCATTTGATTTGCATCGAATGCAGCCATCGCGGCCCAATGCGCAAAGTCAAAAGGCTCCATGTCCAGCGCGGCCAGAAAACCTGCACTCTCGGGATATTGCCATACCCAGATATCGCGGTCTTCTATGAATCGGTACAGGTCCGGCAGGGGTTTTTCGCGCTGAAAAAATTCCCACGCCATTCGAGAACCCGACTTATTCATGTCGAAGTGCACCACACCACAGCGGCAGTTGAAACCTGTCAGGTGCTCCGCCGCGCTCTTGTGATGGTCCAGCATCACCAACTTGGCAGCTTGCGCATCAATGCCACGCATGATCTCTGTAGAAAACGAGAAGTCCAAAATGTAGACTGCGCGCCCGGTCATGTCCGGCAGGTCGGAAACGGTAGAAATGTCGCCATGGTCCAGACCCAAAAATTCAGCCTTTCCTTGATAGAAAAGCCATGCAGCCAGAGCCGAGGCAAAGCCGTCCGGACAGCCATGTCCATGGTAGATCACTAGCGGGCGAAAATCGGTATGGTCGGGCGCAAACAAAAGTTGCAGGGGGAGAATAGTTTTCATGAGCCCTCGAATTGTCGCGCAAGCCGCGCGACATCGCTCTATGTCCACTTAAAGCCTCTTGCCCGCGCGTCACATTCAGTCCGAGGGCTCCCCACCCGAATCCTCTACACGCAATGGCCGCGGCACCTTTTTGAACCGAATGGCCCGGTCCAACTCAATCGCATCTTTTTTAACCTGTCGTTCTGCATCAAGTTTTTGCCCATGAGCCAGCCACTGTGCGTACTCTTCTGGCGTTTCCAGTGTCACTCTGCCCATGACAGCGCTGCGGAAGTCGTGGATCACCAGGTCGGCAGCCTTTTGCAAATTGATCTTGCCACCGGGCAGCAGCGCGCCGCGCTTGCGTCCGATTGCTTCCAGAATTTGCTCATCGGTCTGCTGCGCCACACCGGCAATCTTGTAGCGGCCTTCCAACAGAGGGGCATAGCGTTGGCGCAGATAGTCCAGCAGTTCCAGAGCCACTTCTTCCTCATCAAAGGCATTGCGGCCAATGGCGCCGCTTGCGGCCAGGTTGTAGCCGCTCTTGGCCACGATGATGCGCGGCCACAGCACGCCCGGTGTATCAAACAGGTAGAAACCATCCTGCAGCACGATGCGCTGCTCCAGCTTGGTGACACCAGCCTCGTCACCCGTCAACGTGGCGCGCTTGCCCTTGAGCGTGTTAATCAGTGTGGACTTTCCCACGTTGGGTATGCCGCAAATCAGCACCCGCATAGGCTTAACCATGGTGCCCCGGTTTGGTGCCAGCTCAAAGCAAGCCTTCACGAGCACCTTGGCCGGTGCAGTCATGCTGGCATCCAACCCCAGCGCGCGCGTACCCGGCAAGGCATTGAAGTGCGCCAGCCACTTTGCCGTGCGCTCGGAGTCAGCCAAGTCCTGCTTATTCAGCACCTTGAGCGCGGGCTTGCCCGCGGTGAGTTGAGCCAGCATGGGGTTGGCGCTTGAGCCAGGCAAGCGGGCATCCAACAGCTCAATGACCACATCGATCTCCTTGATGCGCTCTTCTATCGCCTTGCGCGTCAGGTGCATGTGACCTGGGAACCACTGGATTGCCATATTGTCTGGGCCTCTTCTATTTACAACAACAATTAGACAGCGGCCAGTGCCTGATCCAGATCGGCAATCAGATCGTCAATATGTTCAATACCAATGGAGAGGCGGACCATGTCGGGTTTGACCCCGGCCTTGGCCATCTCCGCCGCATTGAGCTGGCGGTGCGTGGTGGTGGCCGGGTGGCAAGCCAGCGACTTGGCGTCGCCAATGTTGACCAAACGGGTGAACAGTTGCAGCGCGTCCTGGAAGCGTGCACCGGCTTCCAGGCTGTCGGCAGCCTTCAAGCCAAAGCTGATCAGCCCCGAAGCACGACCGCCCATGTATTTTTGCACCAGCGCGTGGTCGGCGTGATCAGGCAAGCCTGCGTAGTTGAGCCAGCCAACTTTGGAGTGATTCTTCAGGTAGTTCGCAACCTTGAGTGCGTTCTCGCAAATGCGGTCCATGCGCAGCGCCAGGGTTTCAATACCCTGCAAAATTTGGAACGCATTCATGGGTGATAGCGCTGCGCCCATGTTTCGCAGAGGCACCACGCGGGCGCGGCCAATATAGGCGGCAGCGCCCAAAGCCTCGGTGTAGACCACTCCGTGGTAACTCACATCGGGCTCGTTCAAACGCTTGAACCGTGCCTTGTGCTCGGCCCATGGAAATTTGCCGCTGTCCACAATGGCACCGCCAATCGTGGTTCCGTGGCCACCCAGGTATTTGGTCAGTGAATGCACCACGATGTCGGCACCGTGCTCAAACGGGCGGCACAGATACGGGCTGGGCACGGTGTTGTCCACAATCAACGGCACACCGTGCGCATGTGCCACAGCAGCCAGCGCGGCCAGATCAGTCACGTTGCCCAGCGGATTGCCCACGGACTCACAGTAGATGGCCTTGGTTCGTGCGTCAATCAAATTGCCAAACGAGCCAGGATCTTTTGCGTCTGCAAAGCGCACTTCGATGCCCATCTGCGGGAAGGTGTGAGCAAACAGGTTATATGTTCCGCCATACAACGTGGACGCCGACACAATGTTGTCACCGGTTTCAGTAATGGTCTGAATTGCATAGGCGATTGCCGCCATGCCGGAAGCAACAGCCAGCGCACCGATACCGCCTTCCATGGCTGCCACGCGTGCTTCCAGCACACCGTTGGTCGGGTTCATGATTCGACTGTAGATGTTGCCAGCAACCTTTAGATCAAACAGGTCGGCACCATGCTGTGTGTTGTCAAACGCGTACGCCACGGTTTGGTAGATAGGCACCGCGACGGCTTTGGTGGTGGGATCTGGCGTATAGCCGCCATGCACTGCGAGGGTTTCGATTTTCATGAATGATTTTCCTTGGAATTCGCGCGTTGAAAAATCCCGATGGCTAACAAAAAGTGACAGCCATAGAGATCCGCAGATTGTCGACCAGTTTGAACACCCCACTGCGCTTAGGCAGCAGCCTCTAGGAAAACTCCCGAAATTAAGGTGTCTGCACTAGGACGAACCCGGAGAATTCACCCCAGCAAGCAAAACGCTTCAACCCTTTTTTTATTTCTTCTTCAGGAGTATTTCCATGGCTAACCAAAAACTGGCAACTGTTACCAACGAGCTGATCGAGTCCTACGGCAACACCGCCAAGAACGTGATCAACGCCTACCGCGTCGGCAATGAGCGCGCTGTGGTGTTTATGGACCAGAGCTTTGTGACTGCATTGGACAAGGCCGGTACACGTCTGAGCACCCAGGCCCGCCGTAACGCGGTTGCCACCGAAAAGAAGATCACAGCCTACTACGCAAAGAGCGTCGAAATGACATCAGCCAACGCAAACATCGTCATCAGCAAAGTCGTTGAATTGGCTGGCAAGAGCGTTGTTCAAGTGGCTGCCAATGCGGGCCGCTTTGAGAAGTCGACCGGCGTGACCGCTCTGACCACACTGGCAACTGCCGCAGTACCTGCCGCCAAGGCAGTGACCAAAGTAGCAGCCAAAATTGAAGCCCAATCCGGCGCACTGGCCAGCAAGATTGCCGGTAAGTCTGTCAAGGCCAAGGTTGCAACCGCCAAGCGCGCCGTCGCCCAAAAGGCCGTTGTAGCCAAGAAGGCGGTTCGCGCGCCCAAGGCCGCTTAATTGCTGTTACGCCACCTTCGGGTGGTATTGAAGAGGGGCTGATCGCCCAAAAGCGATCAGCCCCTTTTTTTTGAGCGATCAGCGTCGTATCACGGCGGATTGGCAGGGTTCAAATGCCGTGGTGATAAATACTCTTGCAGATAGATGTCAAACGGCATGGAGTCACCCGCCTCAATCGCACGCTGGTCTTCTACCGATTTAAGCGCCTCTTGCGCATACTGCCCGCGCACGATTGAGGGCAATTCCGCGTCCAGCATCGCCTGGCGGGTTTTGACAGACTGCGCCTTCACAAATGCAACAAACGAGCCATCGAAATTTTCTGTCACTTCACGCAAAACGCGTGCAGATGGCAACGTATCGGGGTGGTGCAAGGCGTGCACCGCTGACGCTACTGCGGCAACGTAATCTGCGCCACCTACCGTCGCATCGAACTGTTTAGCAATGGGCAGCAGCTGGGCGACCAGTTCCAGACCCCAGTCCACCAAGGTCACGGTAGAGTTGCCGCGTTCGAGTGTGAGGCCGGGCTCACGCCCCCGCTCGGCGGTGTCGTGCTGGTTGTGCGCCAGCGCCACAATTTCTTGCTGGGTGTCCGGCGGGCTTTCGGACAGCAGGCAGTGCAGCAAAAACACATCCAGAAAGCGCATAGTCTGGGCATTGATACCCATGGGCTCAAACGGGTCCAGGTCCATGAGGCGTACTTCCACATATTCCACGCCGCGCTCACGAAGGGCATGCAAGGGCCTTTCACCCTGAAAAATCACGCGCTTGGGGCGAATGGTGCCGTAGAACTCGTTCTCAATCTGCAACATGGTGGTTGCCAACTGACGGTATTCGCCATCGGGTCCGCGCACACCAATAGCCTCATACGCCGGGTAAGGCCGGGTGAGCGCGTCTTGAAGTGATGTGGCATAGCCCTGCAAGCTGTTGTAGCTAACGGCCAGCGAAGCCTGCGCATCGCTCTGATAGCCCAGGCGCCCCATGCGCAGCGATGTGGCGTAAGGCAAGTACATGGTGCCATCCGTGAGAGGCTGCAACTGGTGTTGGCGTCCGGCTACAAAAGTGGAGCACACCGCTGGGGAAGCGCCAAACAGATAGAGCAACAAAAATGCATGGCGGCGGAAATTGCGTATCAGCCCAAAATATTGCTCGCTGGACACATCAGGCAACGACCAGTTGTAGTGAATGCCTGAAATGGTCTGCATGCGCCGCCCGTATCGGTGGCACAGGCCACTGCGATACAGAGTTTTGGATCGGCCCAAATTGGAACTTCCATATTGGCCCAGGGGAATGGCATCGTCCTGCGGCAGACAACACGGCATGCTGGAGACCCACATCATCTCCTCCCCCAGCTCACGCGCCGTGACCTGTTGGACCTCCGTGAGCTCGTCCACGCAGGCCTGTACGCTGGCATGCACGCCAGTAATCAGCTCCAGCTGCGATTCGCTGAAATCTGTGGTGATGTGCGGATGCGTCAGTGCCGAACCCAGGCCTTGGGGGTGTGGTGTAAGTGCCAGAGACCCGTCTGCCAGCGTGCGCAGGCTTTCCTTCTCAACACCCCTTCGAATACCGAGAATGCGCGACGGCGTAAGCGACCCCAGGGCCTGTGATTTTGTATGCATGCCAATGGCCCTTCAACTTTTTGTGCGGCGCAGAAGGTACCACACCGAGCGAACAATTGCATAAATAGGGCAGTTTTCTGGAATTACAAGACAAGGATCTGCGTATCCGACCCAAACCAGCGGCCACCCAGGGTACCGCAAGCCTTGAAACTCTCACCGCAGCTTGGCTGTGGCACGAGCCACTTCGTGGCCGCCCTGGGCGGAACCGTTGGGCGGCACCATCTCTCCCGCGCGGTCACGCACTTGGTCGAGCTGCGCGGCCAAACGCTCCGGTGCGTCGCTGTCAAGACCAATCCAGTCACCTTGGGTCATGGTGATATTTGCGGCTTCTACATTGCCCGCACCGGCACATAGGATGGTGCGGGTAGGCGCAGCCTCAGACACCAACACGAGCATGGCCGGAACCACCGCCTGAGGCTGCAAAGCAGCCAGCACGGCCTCGGGCATCAGGCCCTCAGTCATGCGTGTGGCCGCTGTGGGTGCCAGCGAGTTGACACGAATGTCGGACTTCGCTCCCTCCAGCGCCAGCGTTTGCATAAAGCCAACCAACGCCAACTTGGCCGCGCCGTAGTTGGACTGGCCAAAGTTGCCATACAGCCCGGTACTCGAAGTCGTCATCAAAATACGACCATACTTTTGGGCCACCATGTGCGGCCATACGGCTTTGCTGCAATGCACAGCGCCCATCAGGTGCACATCAATCACCGTGCGAAAATCGGCCAAGTCCATCTTGGCAAAAGTCTTATCTCGCAGAATGCCTGCGTTGTTAACCAGAATATCCACACGGCCCCATGTGTCCATAGCCTGCTGCACCATGGCTTGCACGGCATCCCAATCGGTGACCGATGCGCCGTTGGCAATCGCCTCGCCGCCATTGGCACGAATCTCATCCACCACTGCCTGCGCAGCGGTAACCGAGCCGCCAGAGCCGTCCCGAGCGCCACCCAAGTCGTTCACAACCACTTTGGCCCCACGCTCTGCCAAGGCCAAGGCATGTTGGCGACCCAAACCGCCGCCCGCGCCCGTCACAATGGCAACACGCCCTTTGAAATCAATGCTCATAAAACCATCCTTGGAAATGAATACAGCTGACACACCAATAGCGCCGCGAAGCCGCGCTGCGAATCGATGACAACTGTAATTCAACCGCCCATCCGCAAAGCTGACTTGCGTCAAGACCGAGACACCCCACCATGGAACTAAACTCTGAAATCCCGACCGCCCCGCCCCGCAACGCATCAACCGTAGTGATGATGCGTGACACGTCACACGGGCTGGAAGTGTTTTTGGTCAAGCGCCACGGTCTCTCAGACGTACTGGGTGGCGCCTATGTATTTCCGGGTGGCAAGCTCGACGTTGCCGACTGCCAACTGAACCCGTTGACCCACTTGGACCAGAGGCCCGCGCAACTGCACGCCTCACTAGGCGAGCCGCAAACTGATATCAGCACCGCCACCGGCTTGTATGTTGCAGCCGTGCGAGAGGCATTTGAAGAGTCCCGTGTTCTGTTTAGTCGCGACATTGCCAGCGCGAAGGCCGCGCTGCTGCAAGGCAAAAACAAACCGTTCAACCAGGTTCTTGCCGAACTGCAGGTACGCCTGCAAACCCGCAGCGTGCTCCCTTGGAGCCGCTGGATCACGCCACGCATGCCCTCCATCACCAACAAGCGTTTCGATACGCGATTTTTTGTGGCGGCGGTGCCGCACGAGCAGGTAGCCACCCACGACAACCACGAAGCCACTGAGAGTGTTTGGCTGGCGCCACGCGCGGCACTGGAGCAATACTGGGACCGCAAGATCGAGCTAGCCCCCCCCCAAATCATGAGCCTGGCCCACCTGGCCCGCCACAACACCGTGGACAGTGTTATGCAGGCGGCGCGATCGCAGTTGCCACCACTAATCCTGCCAGAAGCGTTTGACAAGGCCGGCATCCGCGTGCTGTGCTACCCGGGCGACCCGGCACACTCGGTCAAACAACAGGCCCTGCCTGGGCCGACCCGGCTGATGTATCGCAATAGTCGCTTTGAGCCGGTCGACGGGTTTGAAGCACTGTTCGCCTGAAATCCACCGTTCGATTTGAAGTGCTGGCACCCGTACAGGCCATGTCAGCCAGTCGTCAGAACACGGCTTTATGCTGCGTTGCAACATGACTGCATTCCTTAGCCTTCAACTGGGCCTTGACGATCTGCTGGCCGACCTACAGCACGCTCGCCGATGCGATGAACTGGGGCGACTTGCGCTGCTGGCCTATTGCGATGTGCGCTGCTGGGCACGTCAAGCAGGCGAGATGGATGTCGCCGAGCATTCCACCGCAATTTTCACCGAACATCCCCACGCTAGCAAAGAGGATTTCTTGGAACGGGTCGATCATTTGATTTCAGAATTGCAACAGGTCAGGCCCCGCTTAACGAACATGCGCGCGATTCACTAAGTACTTCTTCATCGAGTTGACGATCAGGTCTACTGCCTCAATCTGGCGGTAAGATAGCAGCGGGTCCAAAAGGGCACATTCTGAGGTGCGGGATAATCTGCCCCGGTTATTGCATATTTATTTTTAGGAAAATTTCAAATGAACAAACTTCTCGCTGCTCTCGTTGCTGGCTTCCTGTCAGTTGGTGCATTTGCGCAAGCTGCTGCACCTGCAGCTCCTGTGGCTCCGGCAACTCAGGCTGCCCCCGCTGCCGCGCCTGCTACCAAGGAAGTGAAAAAGCAAAAGGCAACTGCGAAGAAAGCCAAGAAAGCCAAGAAAGCGAAGAAAGCTGCTGCGAAATAGTTTTCGACAAGCTTCGAAAGAGCCCGCTGCTGCGGGCTTTTTCATGATGAGGTCACAATCGCAACATGAAAATCATTTTTTCTGCCACACTGGCCCTGCTGTTGCTGGGCGGCTCCGTTGCCAGTGCACAGGAGATGCCGCAAACCCAATTGCAGCGAACCACCCTTTCGATTGGCATTCACCAGATTGACACGCAATTGGCCATAACGTCAGAGCAACGTGAAATCGGCCTTATGTTCCGCAAAGAGATGCCGCAGCACGAAGGTATGTTTTTTATCTTCGAGAATCCGAGTCGTCTGTGTTTCTGGATGAAGAACACTCTGATCCCGTTGACCGCTGCCTTCATCACCGACGACGGAACCATCGTGAATCTGGAAAACATGAAACCCCAGACAACAGAATCGCACTGCGCAACCAAACCAGTGCGTTATGTGCTGGAAATGAACCAGGGCTGGTTTTCCAAAAAGGGGGTGAAACCCGGCGCAAAAATCTCTGGACGACCGTTTAGTTCATAAAAAAGCCGACCAACGGTCGGCTTTTTTCAACCTGCACAAAAACTTTACGCGAAATTGGCCTCGGCAAAGCTCCAGTTCACCAGCTTTTCGAAATAGGTTTCGACAAACTTCTGACGCAGGTTGCGGTAGTCAATGTAATAGGCGTGCTCCCACACGTCAACAGTCAACAATGCCTTGTCAGCAGTCGTCAATGGCGTGCCTGCTGCACCCATGTTGACGATGTCAACCGAGCCGTCAGCCTTCTTGACCAGCCAGGTCCAGCCAGAACCAAAGTTGCCCACGGCCGACTTCACAAATGCATCCTTGAACGCGGCATAGCTGCCCCATTTTGCCGTGATAGCGGATGCCAGCGCGCCAGATGGCTCGCCACCGCCGCTTGGCTTCATGCAGTTCCAAAAAAACGTGTGGTTCCAGATTTGAGCTGAGTTGTTGTAGATGCCGCCGCTGGACTTTTTGACGATCTCTTCAAGAGAAAGGGTCTCAAATTCAGTCCCTTTTTGCAGGTTATTCAGATTCACAACATAGGCGTTGTGGTGCTTGCCATGGTGAAACTCCAAAGTCTCTTTGGAGTAGGCGGGTGCCAAAGCATCGATCGCGTAAGGCAATGCAGGCAGGGTATGTTCCATGGAATCCTCTCAGTTGGTTTGCAAAAGAAACAATTGTAGGAATTAATTCGATTCTTGGCTGGCGACCATCAACTCAACCGTGCCGTCCGTAAGGCTTGCCCGCACGCGCTGACCTGGATGGGCTTGCGCCGCACTGGTCAGCGTATGGCCGCTTTCCAATGTAAGCCAGGCGTAGCCCCGCTTAAGCACCAACGAGGGATCCAACAAGCCCAATCGCAAGGCGGCGCGCTGGGTGCGGTCCTGAGACCGTTGCCATGTACGCCACAGGATAGGCAAAAGGTTCTGATTCAAACGGGATATCTCCGATTGCCTGATATGCATCGCCATGCGGGCGCTGTGCTGCAAACGCTGCTCGACCGATGACAACACGATGCGTTGACGTTGGGCCAACGCTGATGGCCGCCCGAGTCGCGACGTGGCCAGATCCATGCGCTGAGACTGACGGTCAACAAAACGCTCCATGGCATCCTGCAAGCGTGTATCCAGCCCCCCAATCTGCCCCAACAGCACCGACGTTGGCTCCGACACTAATTCCGCTGCGGCGGTGGGCGTGGGCGCACGCAGGTCGGCAACAAAGTCAGCGAGGGTGAAATCTGTTTCGTGTCCTACACCGCAAATGATGGGCACGGGACTGCGGGCCATGGTGCGAACCAGCTGTTCATCATTAAAGGCCCACAGGTCTTCCATGGAGCCACCGCCTCGTACCAGCAAAATGACGTCCAGCGGGACAGCGCCCGGGCTGGCAGGCACCTGAGACAAAGCGTACAGACTAGCCAATGCCTGGCAAAGCTCGCGCGGTGCACCCTCCCCTTGAACAGAAGCGGGAGCCAAGGTCACCGTAATATGTGGCACCCGGCGTTGCAGGGCGGTCACCACGTCGTGCAAAGCCGCAGCGCCCAGCGAGGTCACGATTCCAATGCCGTGCGGCAATGCCGGCATGACCTTTTTTCGCGCAGGGTCGAACAATCCCTCCTGCTCCAGCTTGGCTTTGAGCTTCAAAAACTGCTCGAATAGAGTGCCCTGCCCTGCGGGACGCATGCTTTCAACGACCAACTGCAGTTCCCCACGCGGCTCGTAGACGCCCAGCCGCCCTCGCACCTCGACCCGGTCACCATCACGAGGCACAAAGTCCAGCAAACCAGCGGCACGTCGGAACATTGCACAGCGCAACTGGCCAGCATCGTCTTTCAGCGAGAAATAGCAGTGGCCACTGGCCGCCCGGGTATAGCCGCTGATCTCGCCGCCTACACTGACCGGGTTGAAGCGGGCATCCAGCGCATCAGCGACCGCGCGGCACAATGCCCCAACCTGCCACAGGCGTGTCGTCGAAAGGGCGGAGAGCGAATCAGTCATGTAGTTGGGCACCCCGACGGGGCTGGGCCATAATTGCGCAGCATTTCATTTGGACAGGGTGATCATTTGTTTTCCATCATACAAGCCGCTGGCTGGCCAATCTGGCCCCTCATTGCCTGCTCCGTACTGGCCCTTGCCATTGTCATTGACCGCTTCGTGAGCCTCAAAGCGAACAAAGTTGCACCGCCACGCTTGCTGGACGAGGTGTTGAGCGTCACCCGCACTGCCATTCCAGGCCCCGATGTGGTGACACAACTGGAAAAAAATTCAGCGCTAGGAGAAGTCTTAGCGAGTGGCCTGCGAGCCATCAATTCTGACGCCCGTTGCACCGAAGACGATCTGCGCGCGATCATGGAAAGTACCGGGCGCATCGTGGCACACCGTCTGGAGCAGCGTCTCAGTGCGCTGGCCACCATTGCCTCAGCGGCACCATTAATGGGCCTGTTTGGCACTGTCGTCGGCATGATTGAGATTTTTGGCTCACAAGCGCCCGGAGGCTCAACTGGTGGCAACCCGGCGCAGCTGGCGCATGGCATTTCAATCGCGCTCTACAACACCGCTTTCGGTCTGATCGTGGCGATTCCGTCACTGATTTTCTGGCGTTACTTCCGAGGCCGGGTCGATGCCTATCTGCTCACGCTGGAACTCGGAGCGGAACACCTGGCACGTCACCTCAAAGTGTTCCGTAGATAACATCATGAATTTCCGCCCACGCAAACAGGATGAGCCCGAGATCAACCTGATTCCGTTTATCGACGTGCTATTGGTCGTGCTGATTTTTTTGATGCTCTCCACCACCTACAGTAAATTCACAGAGATGCAGCTCAAGCTGCCAGTGGCCGACACCGACACACAACGTGACTACGCCAAGGAAATCATCGTTGCGGTCAGCGCCGATGGTTCCTACAGCATAAATCGCACACCAGTCGTCGGACGCAGCCTGGACAGCGTGGCCATGGCGATAACGGAAGGTGCCAAGGCCGGCAAAGACACGGTTGTCATCATTAGTGCGGACGCCAGTGCCAAGCACCAGTCCGTCGTCACTGTGATGGAAGCAGCCCGGCGCTCGGGACTGACCCAAATTACCTTCGCCACGCAATCCACTGCGCAGGCGGGAGGCCAATAGCTATATGGGAGGCACTTGGCGGCAGACGCTGCAAAGTGCATTGTTGCGTGCCTGGTTGAGTCATAGCCTGGCTGCCAGCCTGCTGTACCCCATCTCTCTCCTTTTCACTGCGCTGGTTTGGACTCGCCGCCAGTTGTACGCCTGGTCGCTACTGAAGCCGCAGAGGATTGACGCACTTGTCATCGTGGTGGGTAACGTGGTTGCAGGCGGCGCTGGCAAGACGCCCACCGTTATAGCGCTGGTGCAGCATCTACAAAAACAGGGTTACCAGGTAGGCGTCATTTCCCGGGGCCACGGACGCGCAAGCAGGGAGTGCATCGAAGTGCTGCCCGAATCAGCACCCCAAGACACTGGCGATGAGCCTCTGCTGATTCGACGCGCCACGCAAGCACCGGTATTTGTAGGCCGCACCCGTATCGAGGCCGCTACCACCCTTCTAAAGCGCCACCCGCTGACACAGATCATTATTTGTGACGATGGATTGCAGCATTACGCCCTGTACCGGGATCTGGAAATCTGTGTTTTCGATGATCGGGGGTATGGCAACGGCTGGTTGCTGCCGGCGGGGCCCCTGCGCGAACCTTGGCCGCGCAAGCCGCTGACGCAAGCGGGGCAAGATGATGAAAGGTTGCTGGTTCTGCACACAGGCAACCACCCCGCATTTGTCGGATTCACAGCACAGCGCACTCTAGCGCCATTTGCCAGGCGCGGAGATGGCACAACCATTGCACTAAGCGCGCTGGGCGAGCCAGGTGCAAAGCCACTGTTGGCAGTTGCCGGTATCGCTCAGCCTGAGTCTTTTTTTTCCATGCTGCGCGCATGCCAGTTGCCTTTGGAAAAAACCATTGCATTGGCAGATCACTATGATTTTGATAGCTTCTCACGCATTACCTACAAGGGCTACAGCATCATTTGTACTGAGAAAGATGCTGTAAAGCTGTGGGCCGTAGCACCCGATGCACTGGCAATCCCGCTGGTGTTTGTGCCCCAGCCGGCTTTTATTGCAACGTTCGATGCACGCATCGCCGGCCTGATTGCCACAAAGCTATCATCTACCCATGGACACAAGACTACTTGAACTAATCGTTTGCCCGGTGACCAAGGGCCCCCTGGAATTTGACAAAGAAAAGCAGGAGCTGATCTCACGCAGTGCGCGACTGGCCTACCCGGTGCGCGACGGCATTCCGGTTCTGCTGGAAAACGAAGCCCGCACGCTGACCGACGAAGAACTCGGTCTTTAAGGGGCGCACATGCGCTACACGGTGCTCATACCGGCACGGCTAGCGTCGAGTCGATTGCCGAACAAGCCTCTGGCTGACATTGGTGGCGCACCTATGGTGGTGCGGGTCGCCCAACGCGTGCGCTCAGGCGTATTGCCCGAGGTAAGAATCGTTGTCGCCGGAGACAGCCCGTACATCATCGCAGCATGCCACGCCCACGGCATTGAAGCGGTTCTGACCCGTGAAGACCACGCGTCTGGCAGTGATCGCCTTGCTGAGGCCAGCCAGTTACTGGGCTTGGCCAATGACGACATCGTGGTCAATGTCCAGGGCGACGAACCGCTGATTGATCCAGCTCTGGTGCAGGCCGTAGCGTCAGCCCTTGTAGCACAACCGCAGGCTGTCATGGGCACAGCCGCCCACGCCATTGAAATCGCTACCGACTTTGCCAACCCCAACGTGGTCAAAGTGGTGTTGGATGCCAAGGGCCTGGCGCTTTATTTCAGCCGTGCCCCTATTCCGTGGTGGCGTGACGGCTTCGCCAACGGCATCCAAGCCCTGCCCCAACCAGCGCCGCTGCGTCATATCGGGATCTACGCCTACCGAGTGGGGTTTTTACGTCTGTTTCCGCAGCTGACGCAGGCCCCGATTGAAGTGACCGAGTCGCTGGAACAGCTGCGCGCACTGTGGCATGGTTATCGGATAGCCGTTCACGTCGCAGTGCATGCACCAGGGCCGGGTGTTGACACCCCCGATGATCTGGAACGCGTCCGTGCCCTGTTTTTGGCCCAAGCACACGCGCCTGTAAGCTAGTCGGAGGGCGGTACATGCTATTCTCTGGGGCAATCGCGCGCGACTGCGGGGCATTCAAGGCCAACATTTCCTGCGCTTCGAGTTTTAGTTCTATCTGAGGGTATCCATGAGACTCATTTTGTTGGGCGCACCAGGCGCGGGCAAAGGCACACAAGCCACTTTCATTTGCCAAAAATACGGTATTCCACAAATTTCTACGGGTGACATGTTGCGCGCAGCTGTCAAGGCCTGTAGCCCATTGGGTCTGGAAGCCAAAGCCGTCATGGCCTCAGGTGGACTGGTTAGCGATGACCTCATCATCGACTTGGTAAAAGAACGCCTGACCCAGCCTGACTGTGTCAATGGCTTCCTGTTCGACGGGTTCCCGCGCACTATTCCACAAGCCGACGCCATGAAGGCTGCCGGTGTTGCACTGGACTATGTGGTGGAAATCGATGTGCCGTTTGAAGCCATCATCGAGCGCATGAGCGGACGCCGCTCGCACCCCGCTTCGGGACGCACCTACCATGTGAAGTTCAACCCACCTAAAGTGGCGGGCATCGATGATGTTTCTGGTGAACCATTGATCCAGCGTGAAGACGACAAGGAAGAAACCGTCAAGAAGCGCCTGGATGTTTACAGCGCACAAACCCGGCCACTGGTTGATTACTACTCCAACTGGGCGGCCAAAGATGCGGCCAGCGCCCCAAAATACCGCGCCGTTAGCGGCATGGGTGATGTGGAAGTCATTAAGACGCGCGTTTTTGAGGCACTGGCTAACTGATCAGGGCGTTGATTTGCCTTGTTGCATTAAGTCCAACATCAGAGCAATCCGCGCCTTGACAGGCGACAAGCCCATGGAATGCGCAAATTCAAACACCGCTGAACCTGGCACTACGCAGCCCTGAGCGCAGCGGGTTGACCGAACAACTCGCACCCCTTGCTTCTGGGCTTCACGCAACGCCGCTTCCAGATCGTGGTGAATGGTACCGTTTCCGGTGCCAGCTACCACGATGCCTCCCAGCAAAGGCGCTGCACCCTTAGAGTAGCTGCAAAGCGCACGCACAACAGCCCCCGTCACCCCTGCGTGGCTCAAAACGATTTCCACCCAAGGCCACGTGCCAAGGGCGAGTTTTTCTAACGGAAATGCCTTTGCAGCCGCACTTGCATCACCGCATGGATGCACCCAGCGCACAACCCTCTCCTCCACAAAACCCAATGGACCTGAATCGCCTGAGTCAAAAGCACTCACGCGGTAGGGATGAACCTTTTGCACGTCGCGGGCCGAGTGCACCACACCGGCACACACAACCAGAACGCCCCTTGCAGCGGGACTGAGTGCCGTGGCCACCGCATCCAGCACGTTCTGTGGGCCATCAGGCGCTGAGGAACTCGCCGGGCGCATGGCACAAGTCAACACTACGGACTTGGACGCCAGCAGTTCGAATGGCAAGACACGGGACAAAAAAAACGCTGTCTCCTCCAAAGTGTCGGTGCCGTGTGTGATGACCAACGCACTTACATCGGCTGCGGTCAGGAAGTGAACTACTCGCAGGGCGAGCGCCTTCCAGTGACCGTGACCCAAGTCCTTACTGTCCAACTGCGCAACCTGTTCGGACACGAGTTGGTGATCGCCAAGAACCGACTGAAGGCCGGCAATGACCTCCAGCAAATCGGTCACACACACCTGCCCCGCCTTGTACCCAACATTGTCAGTGGAGCTATCTGACGAACCCGCAATCGTGCCGCCCATGCCCAAAAAAACCAACTTTTTCAACATATTTGCCCTTTCTGCTTGCAAACAAAATAAAACTGGTTAAAAATACAGCTACTGGATGCCGAAACAGTGTGTATAGACCAACAGCCTCCGGCCCAGAACCAAGGAGTTAGCATGCTTGAAAGTCCCAAACTTACCGCAAGGCAACAACAGATTCTGGATCTGATTCAAAGCGCCATTGCTCGCACCGGCGCCCCTCCCACGCGCGCAGAAATCGCCAATGAGTTAGGTTTCAAGTCTGCCAACGCTGCTGAAGAACACCTGCAAGCCCTTGCCCGAAAGGGAGTCATCGAGTTAGTCAGTGGCACGTCTCGCGGCATCCGGCTCAAGAGCGATGCTTTGCGGTCTATCAATGAATCCCGCTTCAAACAGTTCTCTTTGCCGCTACCGGGGTTGGCCCAATTGGCTCTACCTTTGATAGGCCGTGTGGCAGCGGGTTCACCCATTCTCGCCCAGGAACATGTGGACAAGACCTACTATGTTGAAAACAGCCTATTTCAACGCCAGCCTGACTACCTGCTGAAAGTGCGCGGCATGTCCATGCGCGATGCCGGGATCATGGACGGCGATTTGCTGGCTGTCCAATCCACCAAAGACGCAAAGAATGGTCAGATCATCGTCGCTCGACTGGGCGATGAAGTAACCGTCAAGCGATTTCGGCGCAATAAGAACGTCATCGAGTTGCACCCGGAGAACCCTGACTATCAAACGATCATCGTAGAACCGGGCGAAGCCTTCGAAATAGAAGGTCTCGCGGTTGGTTTGATTCGTAACACCATGCTCATGTAACCCTATTGGAAATTTGCTGTTATGAACATTGCTTTATTTGCCCAATCTGGAATTTTCGGGTCCCTTCAGTCTCTGGTGCGCTGGTGCACTGACAGAAGGCCGGCAACCCAGCAATGGGTAACGCCACCCACAAAAATCCGCCTCCAAATCGATCCAAAATCGCTAGCAAACCGTCCATTGATGACGGGGGCTACAACCACGCTCAAGCCGCTACGCGTGATCCGAGTGGTGGAATCTGGACAAAGCCGATCCAGCATCGGGAGAATTGTCATATCGGGACGAATGGCCGACGTTTGCGCAGAACTGGATCGATTGGCGGCCGGAGAAGCCGCGATTTCTTAGTTGAGGCATAGCGCTGGATGTGTGAATTGAACACCGTCGGCAACGGGGTGTTGGGTTAAACGGGTGCTGTAACAAGGCACAATGGCATCCATGAATATCGTGATTCTGGATGACTATCAGGATGCTGTACGCAAACTGGAGTGCGCTGCCAAATTGGAACAATACCAAGCCAAGGTGTACACCAATACGGTGAAGGGCATTGGGCAACTTTCAGTTCGACTCAAAGATGCGGATGTAATCATTTTGATTCGCGAGCGAACCCACATCAACAGGCAGTTGATCGAAAAACTCCCTAAACTCAAACTCATCTCCCAGACCGGGCGCATAGGGCTTCATCTGGATGTGCAAGCTTGTACCGAGAGGGGAATTGCAGTCGCCGAAGGCACTGGATCTGGTGTGGCGCCGGCAGAGTTGACTTGGGCTCTCATACTGTCTGCCATGCGCAGATTGCCACAATATATTGGCAATTTAAAGCACGGGGCATGGCAACAATCAGGCCTTAAAGCTGGCTCCATGCCACCAAACTTTGGTATTGGCAGCGAGCTAAATGGCAAAGTACTGGGGATTTGGGGTTACGGCAAGATCGGTAGATTGGTCGCTGGGTATGGCCGTGCATTTGGCATGCAGGTAGTCATCTGGGGAAGCGATGGCTCTATGGAAAAAGCCAAAGAGGATGGCTATACCTGTGCACCCAATCGCGAGTCATTTTTTGAAAACAGCGATGTATTGTCCATTCACCTTCGACTGAGTGACACCACCAAAAATGCGATTGATCAAACCGATTTGTCCCGTATGAAGCCCACTTCGCTGCTAGTCAACACATCCCGGGCCGAGATCATTGAAACCAATACATTGATTAGCGCCCTGAACAGGGGGCGTCCCGGCATGGCAGCGGTCGATGTGTTCGAAAATGAGCCTATCTTGCAGGGTCACGCGCTGCTGCGACTGGAGAATTGCATTTGTACGCCGCACATTGGCTATGTAGAGCAAAACAACTACGAAAAAATCTTTGGGGCCGCTTTCGACAACGTAACCAACTTCATCAAAGGCACACCTACCAACATCGTCAACCCGGGAGCGCTGCAAGTCCGACGATGATCAGGTATTAAGATTTACGCGGCAAACTTCGATCCGGTAGCGCGAAATCCGCCGCGTCAAAATCGATCAGATTTCCAGGTGGTTCAGATAAATCCAGATCCACAGAGAGGTTTCCAATATCGATACCATCCACAAACACTGGTTGTGTAACCTGCTGTAGTTCAAAATCCACACCGCGCTCACTTAAGTCAGCCACCGCTTCCACCGGTCCCACTTTAGAGGCAATAAATGGCATCAGCGTGGACTCTGAGTCTGAAACAAGCCGCGTTGCTAAGCCATGCAGCATGAGCAAATCGCGAAATGCCTCCAAGTCTATTCCTCGTTTCGCCCCACCACTGATATCCCGAACCAGGCATTCTTCGATGTACGCGATAGCCTGCTCCGATGGCCAAAACGCTTCAATGGCGCGACAAATATCCGGGTATGCCTCCAGGGCCTCCCCTCCCAGGTTGAAGGAGGCATAGGTCGGAACATTTCCTGAGAAAAGCGCGTTGAATTCATTGCGGTATTGATCAAACTCTGCTTTGCGACCCAACGTGTGCAAGATTCTGAGCAGATCCAGATAGACAAGAGGATTAGATTCAGCCCTGCCGTCCACGCAATCCTTCAGCAAGCCCAAAGCCTCATCATGCTGACCCAGGGTCATAAAGAATTCCGCTTGCTGGCGAACATCGATCATTTCCTGCGTGTTGACGGCGCGCAAACCGGGTGACATGCTGTGCGAAAAATCGACGTGCCCCGAGGGTCGCGACGATGAATCCAGTTGAGGCGTCTGAGCTCTACTACCCACTTCACCTCCACCTGCTACCACGCCTTTTAACGTAGAACTGGGCACATCCAGATGTAAATCAATATCAACGCCAGTCAACGCACCGGTGTTGCCAGCAATCGGCATGGCGACCACATCCGGCACTGCGGACGCTACATTGCAGTTATCGGGAGGCAGAACAACCGCTTCGCTGCGATCAACAGGCGACAGGTGAGGTCTGTTCGAAGCTTCTTCAGTTCTCCACCACGAAGCCGTCTCCAATCTGCCGTTACGTCGCCTGAAGAGGATATAGCCCAAACCAATGCTGCAAAGGAACAGCATTCCAATCAGGCCATAGACGAGGGGATTGGCGTATCGCTGCGATTCTGCTGCCTCTAATCGCCCCCCAAGCTCCTTCAAAGCCTGACTATTACTTGCACTCGCAATTTGCAGCTCTTTGAGATTAACTTCCATCGATTGGCGACGAGCCTCGGAGTTCAGAATATCCTCAGGAGTCGCATTGAGTGAGCGCCACATTGCTGCGGCCTCTGCACGTTTTTGCAAATTTTCAGATTCTCCCAAAATCAATTCACTGCTCAACTTTAAAGTTGGATCTCGCTCTTGTGCCAAATCGAGAGGTAACAGTTTCAAATGAGGTCGGAGAACGGGAGTTGCCCTGGGCGCAGACGGTTTTGAAGTGACCGTCTTTCGCCCACCGTCGGGTTCGGTCAAAACTGGCGTCTTTACTGGCGTGGACTTGAGCGGACGGTCAACAATCGTGGACTGCCGTTGCTGGGGAATCGAAGGCGTTACGGGCTGCTGGACCTCGTTCATCCGATTCACTGGCATCACTACTTCAGACGCCAAATCAGGCAGCAACACAAACCGTCGCGTAGCTTTGTACTCACATCCAGCGCGCAAGTAAACCGACACCACTGGCTCATTCACACTGTCATGTGAAATCACGGACACAATGGCTGAACGAGATTGCGGTAAATAGTCACTGCTTACAGCAACGCGACTGGCGTCCTGGCGGGTATCGCCATAAAAAACATCCGCCTCAAAACACAAGACTGAGGGGCCCTCGCCCGAATCCAGCTGAACTGGCACCGAGAGCTTGAGAGGCTGCCCCAACAGCACTGCACCCCGTGCGCGCCCCAAAGTCATGGCAGAGCCGCTGGTAGCAGCGCACAACAGCGCTACTCCCAAGATTGCAAATCGAATTTTTTTACGCTGGTTCATGAATACCGCAGATTTTCGCATAGGCATTCACAGCCCACCGAAACTGACGCAGTGTGCCCTTCCTTTGCATCGGAGAATCGAATGTGGCAGACACGCAGGCGACAAGGATTTCGCCTAAAAAACCGCTCACGGGTGACAATAGTGCCATCAACACCGACACATGCAGTCACCCAAAAGACAAGCTATGGACGAACCCATCCTTACCATCGACGAACGCTCAGCAATCAATGCAGGTCGCTGGTTTTCATCGCTGTCGCCCTCGCTCAAACACGATATTCTTCGATGCGCGTACGTCAAACGCCACAAAGACGGCGACTTGATCGCTGCTCGAGGCGAACCTCCAGAGGACTGGATTGCATGCGCTAAGGGCGCAGTGCGGGTGAGTTCAACATCCATCTCCGGAAAGCAGATCACCCTGACCTATGTGGAGCCAGGTATCTGGTTCGGAGACGTATCCATTTTCGATGGAGATCGACGAACTCACGACGCCTATGCGCATGGCGAAACTACCATTCTGTGCGTGGCGAAGGCAGATTTCAAAAAAATATTAGCGCTGCATGCGGAACTATACGAAGCTTTGCTGCGCCTTCACTCCCGGCGAATTCGCCAGCTCTATGGGTTGGTGGAGGACCTCAACACATTGCCCCTACGCGCACGTCTGGCCAAACAGCTATTGCATCTAGTACGAAGCTATGGAGTGCCGTCACTCAGCGATGCCTCGGAGGTGCGCATTGGGCTCCAACTTGCGCAAGAGGAACTAGCGCAACTGCTGGGGGCTTCTCGCCAGCGCGTCAATCAAGAGCTGAAATCAATGGAGCGTGAAGGTGCCATTCGGATCGAGCAAGGCGGCCTGGTGATACGCGACCGCAATGCACTAATGCACATCATCGATTCTGACAATTAGTCGCCAACAACGCACACCCTATATTCCATGACCGAATTTGACCATTTCCTGGGCACTCGCCCTGTCTCCGGACAGCACACCGTTGATCTGGACGCACTGAGCACTTGGCTCATGGAAAACCTACACGGGTTCGCTGGCCCACTCACAGTAGAAATATTCAAAGGTGGTCAATCCAATCCAACCTACAAACTGATCACCCCCAGCAAAAGTTTTGTCATGCGAGCCAAGCCCGGGCCAGTGGCCAAGTTACTGCCATCGGCCCATGCCGTCGAACGCGAATTCACTGTCATGCGCGGGTTGCAGGATACTGGTGTACCTGTTCCTCATATGTATTGCCTGTGCGAGGACGAATCGGTCATCGGACGGGCGTTCTATGTAATGGAATTCATGCAAGGTCGCGTCCTGTGGGACCAGTCCTTGCCAGGCATGGACAAAGCGGAACGGCACGCCATTTATGACGAAATGAACCGTGTCATTTCGGCATTGCACAAGGTTGACTTCAAGGCGCAGGGGCTGGAAAGCTATGGCAAGCCCGGCAATTACTTTGAACGGCAAATCGGCCGCTGGAGCAAGCAATATGTGGCATCGACCACCCAGCCGATTACTGAAATGGACCGCCTGATGGAGTGGTTGCCGAAGAACATCCCGTCCATGGCACGCGATGAGAAAATGGTCAGCGTCGTTCACGGTGACTACCGCCTGGACAACCTCATGTTTGATTCGGAACAAGCCCGTGTCATTGCCGTGCTGGACTGGGAGCTCTCCACGCTCGGCCACCCACTGGCCGACTTCAGCTACCACTGTATGGCATGGCACATACCACCCGGAGCCTTCCGCGGCATAGCAGGCCTGGATTTACCCGAATTGGGGATCCCCAGCGAAGAGGATTACATCAGACTGTACTGCGAGCGCACCGGTCTAGCAACGCCCGAACAACTCAAGACCGACTGGAATTTTTATATGGCATACAACATGTTCCGAATTGCAGCCATTCTTCAAGGCATTGCCAAGCGGGTGGAAGCAGGAACAGCATCCAGTGCGCAGGCTGTCAGCTCGGCTGCGGGCGCCAGGCCCCTGGCGCAAATGGCATGGAAATTTGCCTGCGCCACTTGAATTTCCCTCTTTTTAAGCAACCCAACAGGAGATCCCATGGATTTTGACTATTCCCCTAAAACGAAAGACCTCCAAACCCGCTTGCAGCGGTTCATGGATGACCACATTTATCCATCAGAAGGCGCATACCACGCGGAAATCGCCGCCAACACGGCAGCCGGAAAGCGTTGGACGCCGTTGCAGACCATTGAAAACCTCAAGCCCAAAGCACAAGCGGCGGGCCTGTGGAATCTGTTTCTACCAGTCGACAGTGCGCAGGCATCCGGTTATGAAGGTGCTGGGCTGACAAACCAGGAATACGCCCCCCTGGCCGAAATCATGGGCCGTGTTATGTGGTCGAGCGAAGTATTCAACTGCTCAGCGCCCGACACTGGCAATATGGAAACCATTGCGCGGTACGGCTCAGAAGAGAACAAGGCACGTTGGCTCAAACCACTGCTTGAAGGCAAGATTCGATCTGCCTTTGCAATGACTGAACCCCAGGTCGCGTCGAGTGATGCAACCAATATCGAAACGCGGATCGAACGTCAGGGCGCAGACTATGTGATCAATGGCCGCAAATGGTGGACCTCCGGCGCTGGTGACCCACGCTGCTCCATCTACATTACCATGGGAAAAACTGACCCCGAGGCGGCTCGCCATTCACAACAAAGCATGGTGCTGGTACCCGCCAATACGCCAGGCCTAAAGGTGGTTCGCCCCCTAAATGTGTTTGGTTACGATGATGCGCCCCACGGCCACATGGAAGTACTGTTTGAAAATGTACGTGTCCCGGTCACCAACATCCTGCTTGGCGAAGGCCGAGGATTTGAGATTGCCCAGGGACGCCTCGGCCCCGGACGGATTCACCACTGCATGCGACTGATTGGGCTGGCAGAGCGGGCCCTTGAGTTGATGTGTAAGCGTGCTTCGCTGCGCGTTGCATTTGGCAAGCCCATTGCCGCACAAACGGTGACGCAGGAGCGAATCGCCGAAGCGCGCTGCAAAATCGACATGGCTCGCTTGCTGACACTGAAGGCGGCATGGATGATGGATATCGCCGGCAACAAATTTGCAAAAAATGAAATCGCCATGATCAAAGTCGTAGCGCCCAGCATGGCCTGTGAAGTGATCGACTGGGCCATCCAGGTGCACGGCGGCGCCGGTATGTGCGATGATTTTCCGTTGGCCTACAGCTACACCAACGCACGAACTCTTCGTTTTGCAGATGGCCCGGATGAAGTTCACCGCAATGCGATTGCCAAGGCCGAATTGGGAAAATACAACCCGAAATCGAAATCGGTATAAGTGGGTCAATCTAAAAAACGGCGCCAATTGCGCCGTTTTTTTTGTCACCACGGAGCCTTATTTAACCCGGACCACAACTCGTTTAGATCCGAAAACCTCCATTTGGCAGGATCTTCACGGCTAACAATTTTCTCAGTAGCTCCGGGTTGAGATAAATCGATCACTTCGGGAACAATCCGTAAATTGGACTTTGTCGAGAAAAAAACCTTTACGGATGGGGTTGTGAGTGACTTTCCGGTCTGCTCTACAACGACACCCAATCGCCCCGAGGTTAACTTAACCAACGAGCCAATTGGATAAATGCCCAAGCTCTTTACAAAGGCTTGAAATACCTTTGGGTCAAAATGTCCATTGGCCCACTCAGCCATCTTGCGCAAGGACTCTGCAGGATCCCAACCCGATTTGTAAGGACGGTTTGAAGTGATGGCATCATAGACGTCACAAACAGCCCCCATCTTGGCAAACAAGCTGATCTCATCGGATTTCAAACCTTTGGGATAGCCGGAGCCATCTGTCTTTTCATGATGGTGCAAGCAGACGTCCAAAACCATCGGATCCACATCACGACCTGTCAGAAGCATGCGGTGCCCCTCGACCGGATGCGTTTTGATAATACTGAACTCTGCGTCCGTTAATTTTCCCGGCTTGTTCAAAACCTCCATTGGCATCAAAGCCTTGCCCAAATCGTGCATCAAGCCGGCCATTCCAGCCAGTCGAATCTGATGCTCTTCCAAGCCTAGCTGTTTGGCAAGTCCAACCATCATGGCACACACGGCAACCGAATGCATATAGGTGTAGTCATCAACTGTTTTCAAGCGAGCAAGGCTGATCAACGCACCAGGATTGCGGGCTACTGAATCTGAAATCTCTTCCACCAATTGCCGTGCACCACCAGTATCAACCGCCTTGCCCATACGGGCTTCCTGGAACATGGAAATCACTGCTTGCTTGGATTGGAAGCAAATCTTTGTCGCTCGCTCGATTTCCACGCCCATGGAAACTGGGGCTAACTCCCGCTTTTCTTCAACTGCTTGCTTCAGTTGCTCTTCTACTTGTGCCTCGGACTCGGCCTCGGATATGGCGTTTTGTCCAAGAGGTACATCTAGCCCCTTACTGACATCAACCCAGACTTCTTTGATACTACTGGCAAGAATAGTTTCAATATCTTTTGGATCAACCAGAACAAAACCAGTTCGCCAGAATGGATGCTCCATCCAGGAGCCACAAAACTCCTTAAGGTGCATACCAACAGAAAGCTGCTCAACAGTAATTTTCTTTAGCATTTAAACTTTACTGGCCATGCAGAACCTGGAAAATTCTGCTGCTGCCAAACATCAGCGCATTCTGACAGAACATGAAGCATTAGCACTCAGACAAAGCAATATCCTCAATGCAAGTGGCGCGGTTTGCGCCCCCCACCTCCGTGCCCCCCACCATGATTGCCTCCAGACCCACTAGGTGGTTTTCCAAGTGCCAACGAACTGACCAATGCATCGAATCTTTGCGCGAACAACTTGTCAACCTCGCCTACAACTCCACTCAACTCTACACCATCAAAGTGTCGCTCCATCAGGGCGATCACATCTTGCACCAATAGGTCTCGCTGCACTTGCATGATCGCAGCCGGGTTCGGTCCAACAAACAACATCACAAAGTCATCTCGTGACTCACTACCCGTTGGCCCATCCTCTTCATCAAAGTCTGCGTCGTAAAACGTAACTTCAATCGCCGCACCAGAATCGGCGATCTCATTTAAATTCATGCATAGTTCATCAAGAGTTTGTCGAAAATCATGATCACCTGCGACGGTCCAGCACATCTGGAGTAGATGCTCCTGAGCATCGAGCTTGATTCCGGGCTCATCTTCATAGGCACTACTAGCTCCATCCGAAAGCGACCGCGCTCCCGCATACTTCCAAAGGGGTTTGAGCGCGTCCTGTAGGTGCTCAAAGCGCACGTCTTTGCGCAATGCCACTTGTCCATGGACATGAATCTCAAAAGGTGCGTTGTAGCGTGGCATAGGTGAAGTGTAGCTACCAAATGGAGCGGCGCTGTCTGAAATAATCGATGGTGCCCGAGACCGGAATCGAACCGGTACGCCCGTTATTCACGAAGCGGCGGAT
>JBAWYQ010000017.1:0-36289 GCA_037143475.1 Burkholderiales bacterium
GTGGCCGTGGTGTCCGTTGCCTCAATCGGCATGGTGTGCATAAACAGCATGTCGCCTGTGTCCAGTCCGGCGTCCATCTGCATGATGGTGACGCCGGTTTCGGCGTCACCCGCTTCAATGGCCCGGTGAATAGGTGCCGCGCCACGCCAGCGTGGCAGCAACGAGCCATGGATGTTCAAACAACCAAACATGGCCCCCACGCTTGCCACTTCGTGTGCTGCGCTGCCCCCCTGGGGGGCCCTCGCGCCTAGGGGCGGCCCGTCGGCGCTCAAGTATCCACCACGCATATCATCAAGCACCCACTGCGGCAGGATCAGGCCGTAGGCGGCCACGACCATGACGTCCGCCCGGGCGTCGGCGATGGCTTGGCGCGCGATGGCGGCGTCTTCGGGGTATTTGCCATCAAGTTTGAGACTGCGCGGCTGCGCCACCGCAATTCCATGGTCCAGCGCAAACTGCTTGACCGCCGACGCGTGCAACTTCATGCCACGCCCGGCAGGGCGGTCCGGCTGGGTCAGCACCAGCGCGATGGTGTGACCGCTGGCGTGCAGTCGCTCCAGTGCGACGCGGGCAAATTCAGGGGTTCCGGCAAAAATAATTCTCACGCCAGCCCTCCATTCAAATGTGCGCTCACTGAGCGTCCTCGCGCTGGGCCTTGAGCATTTTTTTCTTGATACGGTTGCGTTTCAGGGGCGACAGGTATTCCACGAATACCTTGCCCATCAAGTGGTCCATCTCGTGCTGAATGCACACTGACAGCAATTCGTCCGCCTCGATCGTGCGTGACTGCCCTTGCAAGTCCAGCGCACGCACGTGCACGGCGTCAAACCGCTCTACGCCGTCATAAATGCCCGGCACTGACAGGCAACCTTCTTCATTCAAATGGGTTTCAGTGCTGGTCCAGACAATCTCCGGGTTGATCAGTACCAACGGCGCATCGTGCTCCTCCGAAACATCGATGACGATCACGCGCTCGTGCACGTCAACCTGGGTCGCCGCCAAACCGATGCCTTTGGCGTCGTACATGGTTTCCAGCATTTCGGCCACCAGGGTCTTGACGCGGGAGTCCACCACCACCACGGGTTTGGCGACGCGGTGAAGCTTGGGGTCTGGGTAGCAAAGAATAGAGAGTAGAGCCATAGTTAACCAAATGAAGGCCGCTGTCAGCCCACCAGATTTCGTAAATGTCGCTATTTTCGCCACTTTTGGACCGTGGCGCACGGGCAAAGGTCTAAAAACGTTGCCGAATCAAGGGCTTGAGCGCAAAATCGCGCGTAACTTGTCAAGTTACTTTCTGGGACTGCAACACGATATGACGATACACCTGATGGCCAAATCCACCGGGGCGATGGCCAAGTTGGCTGCGCTGACCGCAATAGCGAGTGCGTTCGTCACAGCACCGGCTTGGGCTCAAAATTTCCCTATTTCGACTGCGCAAAGAGAGACGGCGAACGAAGTAGCAAAAAAGGGCGTGCCGCTCAGTGAGTTGACCGTAGACGCACCCAACCGTTACACCATCAAGCAAGGCGACACGTTGTGGGCCATATCGGGCCTTTTTCTCAAGCGTGCCTGGCGCTGGCCCGAGTTGTGGGGCATGAACCTCAATGACATCAAAAATCCGCACCGCATTTACCCCGGTCAGGTGCTGGTGCTTGATCGTAAAGATGGATTGGCCAGTCTGCGACTGGAAGGCGATCAAATTGATCCCCCAACGGTCAGGGTTTCGCCACGCACGCGCTACGAGATGTTGTCCGACTCTGCGTTGCCAACCCTGCGCTCCAGCATCATTGAGGCCTTTTTGGCCGAGCCGGTTATTGTGGACGAGGCAGGACTGCGTGCGGCTCCCCGCATCGTGTCAGCCCTGGAAAGCCGGGTACTGATCACAAAAGGTGACCGCGCCTACGCACGTGGTCCAGATGGCACCCCCCTGTTGGACGACCAACCGCAGGAACAGCAGTTCCGCGTATTTCGCAATGCGACGCCTTTAAAAGACCCGACCACGAGTGAAGTGCTGGGCTACGAAGCGCAGTACGTTGGTAAAGCCAAGTTGGTGCGTAGCGAGGGAACGACCGAGGTGGAAAACCGGGATGGAAGCAAGAGCATGGCCTTGGTCCCTGCCACCATCGACATCACCAGCGCAAAGGAAGAGATTCGCGTGGGTGACCGCCTGCTACCCGAGCCACCCCGTCAGATTCAAACCTACACCCCCCGCCCCCCGGAGGGCAAAGTGGACGGGCGAATTGTCTCGGTCTACGGCAATGCCGTCGTCAATGCGGCACAAAACCAGGTGGTGGCCATCAACCGTGGCACCGCGGACGGTATGGAGCCCGGCATCGTATTGGCTATCCTGAAAGATGGTGCGAGCGTGGTGGATCGCTCGGATGACAGCCGCCCCATGATGAAGTTGCCCGATGAGCGCAATGGCCTGCTCATGGTGTTTCGCACTTTTGAACGCATCTCATATGCTTTGATTCTTGAGATCACAGACGGCGTTCGCGTGGGTGACCGCCTGATCAGTCCGCGCCACTGAGTCTGCCGACAACGGGCCAGACGATGGACCGGGACGAGCTTTCTTCGTGGTTACGCCTGGAACTAACTCCGGGCGTCGGCAACACCACTGCCCGCCAGTTGCTGGCTGCCTTTGGGTTGCCGCATCAGGTCTTCGAGGCGTCGCCAAATTCGCTTGAGCAAGTCGTCAGTGCGCGTCTGAGGGCCGCACTGCAACAAGAACCCGCCGCGCTGCCCACCTTGCTGGAAACCACATGGCAATGGCTGCAAGACAATCCGCAGCAACACCGTGTGCTGGTGCTGGGCGACCCGGCATATCCGCAGACGTTGCTGAATATGGAAGACCCTCCCTTGCTCCTATACGGCATGGGAGCAGTGGGTGCCTGGGCCAGCGCAGGCTTGAACGCCACTACGTTGCAGTCTCTTGCCGTGGTAGGTAGCCGCAATCCGACGCCCCAGGGAGCAGCCAACGCGCGTGCGTTCGCTCAAGCCTTGGCTGAGGCCGGGTTAACGATCGTGTCGGGACTGGCTCTGGGCGTTGACGGGGCCGCCCATGAAGGTGCACTGGACGGGGCTGCAGACGGGCAACTGGCCACCATTGCCGTGGTGGGCACCGGTCTGGACCGTGTGTATCCGCGCCAGCACCGGGATTTGGCACACCGCATCGCCCAACGCGGTATTTTGCTCAGTGAATACCCGCTGGGCACCCCTCCGATTTCCGCCAATTTTCCCAAACGCAACCGCATCATTGCCGGCTTGGCGCGTGGCACTTTGGTAGTCGAGGCGGCCCTAAAATCCGGGTCTCTGATCACCGCACGTCTGGCTTCTGAACAGGGCAAGGATGTATTTGCCATACCCGGCTCCATTCACTCCACCCAGGCACGAGGCTGCCACGCATTGATCAAGCAGGGTGCCAAGCTGGTGGAAAGTGCGCAGGACATTCTGGAGGAGTTGGGAACATTGACTCCTGAACTTTTTCCACCCGCCAATGGCCCACTCCCGACCGTCAGTGCAGAAGCTGAGGACGAACTGCTCGGGGCATTGGGCTTTGGACCCCTGGGACTCGATGCGTTGCAGGCGCGTACCGGACTCGATATTGCCACGTTGCAGGCGAGATTGATGGAGTTCGAAATTCTCGGTCAAGTTTCCCGACTACCGGGCGGCTTGTTTCAACGGCTTGTCAGCGTCTAAAGCCTCTGCAATTGACGGCCCCCGGGGAGTCAAAACGAGAAATAGAGGGGAAAGTCAGACGTCGTTGGGTAAGCCTGGATTTCTGCGCTATATTGGCGTCATGTTTGAAGTGCTTGTCTTCGTTTACGAAAACTACTACGCCGGGGAGAGCTGCCCTGAGCCCGCCCACCTGGAACGAAAACTCAACGCCGTCGGGTTTGAATCCGAAGAAATTGAAGACGCCCTGACTTGGCTTACCGGCCTCAATACGGCAGCCAGAGGCTCCAAAGGTTTTGCCGGCACCTCACAACTCGTGGCGCCGGAACCCTGGCTGCGCGAACCCTGCTCAACCAGTGTGCGCATCTATCCCTTGGCGGAACAAATCCACTTGGGACAAGAATGCATAGGATTCATCAGCTTTCTGGAGTCTGCCGGGGTGTTGCCAGCGTCGATGCGGGAAGTGATCATTGAGCGCGCGATGGCCGCTCCCGGAGACCCTGTGTCACTGGACGATCTGAAAATCATCATCCTGATGGTTTACTGGAGTTTTGGGCAAGAGCCTGAGGCACTGGTTCTCGATGAACTCTGCGAAGACAACACGCAGCGAATTGCGCATTAAAAATGGGCCATCCCGATTGACTTGCTGGGCTGCCCCAGCCTTGGCCGCCGGCAAGTCAATTCATCAAGCGCTCAGGATTGGCCTCGATCTTAGACAGCGCGTCGCGGGTGGCACGCACCGTCAAAGTCTCCTCCTCCTGTGGCAAAAGCAGACCCGCCTGCAAGTATGCCGCCAGACGACCACCTTGTATCAAATAGCTTTTACCTGAAGTTGAGGCGAACAAGTTTAAGTGTTTGCGGTCGCTACGCCAGGCAAACTGCACCTGGGTAATCTGGTTGCTATGGTCCAGCGTAAACCAGGACCCCAACTGCAATTCTTGTGCCCAGGCAGCCATGGCGGCGGTCGGCTTGGAACCACCATTGCCGACCACTTCAATCGCGGAGGCATCAATACCCAACATCATTTCAATACTCTCGGCATCCAGAGGCAAGTCACCCATGCCATCTTCGCTGACAAAGTCTTCAAGATTACCCAAACGCTGCGCCATGGCGTCAATCTTGGCTTGCGGAATGGCCTGCGTCTTAGACAGAAAAGCGTCAGCCAACGTATCGCTGACGGTTTTAATGTGCGCATCCTGCTCAGATGGCGCCATGGCCAACAGGGTCATACCCGAGCGCAGACGCAAAAGCAGATTAGGCAAATCCTGAATGACACGAGCCCGGTCTGCCCGATTGGGTTTTGCGCTCGCTGCCCATACCAGGTCCGTCGCCGACTTTTTAAGGGTCAATGTATCTTTGTGCTGTGGCCCCTTGCGCACGGCGGCCACCGCCAGCACTTCGGCCCAGATTTTGAAAAGAAACTCACGAATCTCATCGCGCACCGGCATGTCTTTGAGCATGTTGCGCATTTCGATGGTGTACTGAATCGCAAGCGTTTCCTTTTGCTCAACCTGCTGGGCAACACTCACCACCTTCTGTGTGGAACCTTTTTCGGTCAGATATTTCGAGAGAAATTTCTGGAATTCCTCGTAAACCACCTGATAGACCTTCTTGCCGGTTTCAGGGTATTGCTCGATCACCTGCACAATACGTTTGACTTCCAACTCCATCGCATTTCCCTGAATGCCGGAGGAGTCAAATCCCATCACGCAAGAACCCATGCGATCGATCAGCAGCCGGGCTGGATGCGTTGTAGTACCCAGAAAATCCGGGTCTTCCAGCGCCATCCGAAGCACTGGCATCTGTAAACGGGCAAACCAGACACGAATACCGGGAGGGATGCGCTCCTCAGCCAAGATGGCCTGAAACATGAGAGCGACAATTTCAATCGTGGCCTTTTCACCCTTGGTCTCGGCCTTTTTCTTGAGTTCGGCAGTCTTCTCTCGCAAATCCCCTGCCACACGCGCTACGCCTGCAGGGCTGTAATCTTCGTACATCGTTCCGCCTGTTGCGTAGGCGGGTGACTGGCCCGGTGGCGGTGGGGCCATGGCAGCCGCCAGTGCAGGGGATGGCGCACGGTGTTGCTCAGTACCGCCAAAATCACCACCAACATGGCTAACAAACAGTCGTCGAATCTGGCCAATCACGCCTTGCGCCCTGCTACGGGCCCGAGCCATTGGCGTTGCGGCGGTCATCATCCGGGTCTCTTCCGACGCAAAGCTTCCGTGCCCATCACTGCTTTGCAAGCCGGAAGATTGCTTCCAGAACGGCGTAGGGGATGACCCGCCACCCGTGCTAGGCACGGGTTCCGGATTAGCAACGCCCCCCTGCGGTGCCTGCTGTTTGGACCCCCAACCCATACGCCCACCAAAAAACCCACCACCCGGACGTGGTGCCGAAGCATTGCCACCCGCATCAAGTGGCTGAGAGCCGGAGTCAGAATGGCCCGTCCGTGCGAACTGTTCCTGCCCCGCGGGGGCCCCACCATACGATTGCGCCGCATTACCCCGTCCCAACTCACTGTGCCCGGATGGGGCAGCCTCTGCGGATTGCGGTTGCCTGGGTACCACAGGCGGCGGACGCGGTCGAGCGGGCGCCGCAGTGCCGCGAGCTGGACTTTTGACACGGTCTTTAAGCTCTATCGTGGGCATGACGCCCTTCTTGATCATCACATCATTGGCATTGGCGTATGCAGTCTTGAGTCGTTCAATTAACAGCTTTTGAACCACCTCGTTGACCATGGACCACGCGTCACCCGGCATGCCGGAATTGGCCCACTGCTCTACCATCAGCAACACCAACACTTCTGGACGCAACAGGTCGTTGCCTGCCAGTTCCTCGGTCCCTTCCAGGAATTGCATGCGCAACCGAAGATCTTCAAGCTGGCTGTTTACTTTATCCATCACCGCCATCACCAGGCGGGACGCAAGAATCTTGTTTTCGACAACGTCGGTACCCACCAGTTGCAGGCCTGCAACTTCCAAACTAGCCTGCTTCTTCGCTTTGGGTGGATCCAGGCATTCACGCCATACCGTCTTGGTGCCTTCAACCCACAGAGGACGGCATTTTTTGTAGGCCATCCAGATGTCGCGCCGCTCCTGGCTTTCACGCGCGTTACCAGGTCCATCCATCAAGGTGGTGATCTGCTCGTGCACCGCGCCACTGATTTCAATCATCGCCTGCATAGCCTCGGCCAGGAAGCGCTCACGCACCGCCCGGGCAAATTGCTGCCGGGGTGTGGGATTGGATGAACCGGATGCTGTAGCCATAAATCAGGAAACAATCACACTGTAGCGCCAGCATTGGGGTCCGCAGGGTCCCCTTCTTTTTTGACCGGGCCTTTGATCAGGTCTTCGCGCTGAATTCCCAACCACATGGCAATGGCCGCCGCGACAAACACGGAAGAATAAATACCAAACAAAATCCCGATCGTCAACGCCAGCGCAAAGTAATGCAACGTCGCACCACCGAACAACAACATGGACAAAACCATCAACTGCGTGCAGCCGTGGGTGATGATGGTCCGGCTGATGGTGGACGTAATCGCGTTGTCGATGATCTGCACCGTATTCATCTTGCGATAACGGCGGAAATTCTCGCGGATTCGGTCAAAAATAACAACCGATTCATTCACCGAATAACCCAGAACCGCGAGCACGGCCGCCAGAACCGGCAGCGAGAACTCCCACTGAAAGAACGCAAAAAATCCGAGAATAATGACGACGTCATGCAAATTGGCAATGACCGCTGCGACGGCAAATTTCCACTCAAAACGTATAGCCAAGTACAGCATGATGCCAACAATCACGCTGAGCAGGGCCTTGAGACCATCTGCAGCCAATTCGTCTCCGACTTGCGGCCCGACGAATTCGGTCCGCCTCAAGGTGGCACTTGCGTCGCCCGCCTTCAATGCGGCCAGCACCGTTTCGCTCTGGGCACCTGAACTGCTGCCCTTTTTGGCCGGCGGCATGCGAATCAGAACATCTTGCGCCGTGCCAAAATTTTGCACTTGCACATCATTGATGCCCAGTGCCGCAACGCTGTTGCGGATGGTATTCAAGTCGGCTGGCTGCGAGTAGCTGACCTCCATCAAGGTACCACCGGTGAACTCCACTGACAAATGCAGACCGCGTGAGAACAGGAAAAATACGGCCGCCAGAAATGTAACCAGCGACACCAAGTTGAACACCAATGCATGCCGCATGAACGGAATGTCACGGTGGATTTTGAAGAATTCCATGCCTGATACCCTTAGTTTGTCGTGACCTGATTGTCGGAATCAGGCCGCCAAACCGTCCCAATAGACACACCCTTGAGTTTCTTCTGGCGACCGTACCATAAATTGACAACGCCACGCGAGAAGAAAACGCCAGAAAACATGCTGGTCAAAATGCCCAGGCAGTGAACCACCGCAAAACCCCGCACCGGCCCGGAACCAAATGCCAGCAGGGCCAAGCCGGCAATCAGCGTAGTCACGTTCGAGTCGATGATCGTGGCCCAAGCGCGGTCGTAACCCGCATGGATGGCGGCCTGGGGTGATGCACCATTGCGAAGTTCTTCACGCACCCGCTCGTTGATCAGCACGTTGGCGTCGATCGCCATACCCAGGACCAGCGCCATCGCGGCCATGCCTGGCAACGTCAACGTGGCCTGCAGCATGGACAGCACGGCCACCAGCAACAACAGGTTGAACGCCAGCGACACGCTGGAAATCATTCCAAACAGCATGTAGTAAACGCACATGAAGATTGCGACCGCGACAAAACCCCAGGTCACACTGTTGAAGCCCTTGGCAATGTTTTCAGCACCAAGACTTGGGCCAATGGTGCGCTCTTCGATAATTTCCATCGGTGCAGCCAGCGAACCCGCGCGCAGCAGCAACGCCGTATCGGCCGCCTCCATTGTGGTCATTCGGCCGGAAATTTGCACCCGTCCACCACCGATCTCGGCCCGAATCACCGGTGCAGTGACCACTTCGCCCTTGCCCTTTTCGAACAGCAAGATCGCCATGCGTTTGCCCACACTCTCACGGGTCACATCGCGGAAAATCCGCGCGCCCTTGGCATCCAGTGTCAGATGAACCGCAGCTTCCTGGGTCTGGTTGTCAAATCCGGGTTGCGCATCGGTCAGGTTGTCACCCGTCAGGATGACCTGCTTTTTCACAATGACGGGAGCGCCATTACGCTCCAGATAGCGTTCGGACCCAAACGGGACTGGCGCCGTGCCCAGTTCAGCCGAACGTGCCTCCGTGCCTTCGTCCACCATGCGAATCTCCAGCGTGGCGGTGCGTCCCAAAATGTCTTTGGCCTTGGCGGTGTCCTGCACGCCTGGCAGCTGCACCACGATGCGGTCCAGGCCCTGCTGTTGAATCACCGGCTCAGCAACACCGAGTTCGTTAATGCGGTTATGCAAGGTTGTGATGTTTTGCTTGAGCGCCTGCTCCTGAATCTTGCGTGCCGCCACGGGCTGAATGGTGGCAACCATCTTGACGTCGGCTCCCTCAGGCGTCTCAACCGTAGTCAGCTCGGTAAATTGATCCTGAATAATGCGCCGCGCCGATTCCGCCGTCGCCGCATCGCGGAAACGGATTTCAATCGTTTGCCCGGCGCGGTTGATGCCGCTGTGGCGCACATTTTTTTCACGCAAAGTGGAACGAATGTCGCCCGCCAGAGACTCCGCCCGCTTGGACAAGGCCGCCTGCATATCAACTTGCAGCATGAAATGCACGCCACCGCGCAAATCAAGCCCCAGGTACATAGGTGACGCGTGCAGCGCAGCCAGCCAGGCCGGCGAGCGCGGCAACAAGTTCAGCGCAACAACATAGCCAGATTCCGCCGCATCGGGGTTGAGTGCCTTTTGGATTGCGTCCTTGGCCTTGAGCTGCACGTCGGTGCTGCTAAACCTGGCGCGAATGGACGTTCCTTCCAGCGATACCGCATCAGGTGTGATGCCCGCCGCTTTAAGCGCGTCCTCCACGCGGGTCAACGCCGCAGCGTCAAGCTTCAGGCTGGCCTTTGCAACCGACACCTGGACGGCCGGGGATTCACCAAAAAGATTGGGTAAAGCGTACAAGCCGCCAACCACCAGCGCGATCAGAATAATCGCGTATTTCCACACCGGGTAACGGTTCATGTTCGCACTTCAGGCAAGAGAGAAAACGTATAAAAATTACTTGTAGGTGCCCTTAGGCAGAACCTGCACCACGGCGCTGCGCTGGATCTGGACCTCAACGCCATTGGCCACTTCCAGGCCGACGTAGCTATCACCGATCTTGCTGACTTTGCCCAGCACGCCACCGGCAGTCACAACCTCATCACCCTTGGCAATGGCGTCGATCATGGCCTTGTGCTCTTTCTGCTTCTTCATCTGGGGGCGAATCATGACGAAATAAAGGACAACGAACATCAAGATGAGCGGCAGCATACTCATCAACGACGACTGCATGTCGCCTCCAGCGGCGGCGGCGGGAGCGGTTTGGGCAAAGGCGGAAGAAATAAACACAGTCGAACTCCACAAAACAAGGGTCACAAAACCAAGCGTCACCCAAAACAGGCGGCGTAGTCGCAAATCGTTAACCCTTGATTGTAATCGGCAGGGCGCCATGCCGCCCGTCAGCGCTATCCGCCGCTGTGAAACTGCTCCAGCAACACGCTCCATTGCTGCCGGGCAGCCGCAAGGTGACGCGCCTTGACATGCCCAAAGCCACGAATCTGCTCCGGCAGTCTGGCAAAAGCCGCTGCAGCATCCCGGTTGGCGGTATTCAGCTTGGGCAGCATAGCCTCGATGGCAGCACGGTACTCAGACGCCAGTGCACGTTCATGGCGGCGCTCTTCTGAATACCCGAACACGTCCAGCGCGCCACCGCGCAGCACCTTGAACGGTGCCAGCAGGCGAAATGCTGTTTGCATCCAGGGACCGTAGGCTTGTTTTTGCAACTCGCCCGCCGCATTGCGGCTGGCCAACATTGGTGGTGCCAACTGGTAGTGGAGTTTGAAGTCGCCCTCAAACTGCGCACCAATTTTGGCCAGGAAGGCGGCATCGGTGTGCAGGCGTGCCACTTCGTACTCATCCTTGTAGGCCATGAGCTTGAACAGGTACCGGGCCACGGCGTGTGTCAACGGCAGATCAGCCCCAGTGGTCGAGCCGTTCACCGCGACCGAACTCGCCACGCGCGCTTCTGCGCCGCGGACCATTTCTACAAAACCGGAATACTGGGCTGCGTAGGCTGCATCCTGGTATCCGGACAGGAATTCGACCCGTTTGGCGATCACCTGGTCCAGCGACTGCGTGGAGCGCGGTGTAAAGACCACCACTTGGCCCGGGTTGAGCAGCTTCTGCACAGCGGGCCAGTCCAGAGCGGCCTTGCGACCCCAGGCGAAGGCGGTCTTGTTGTTATCTACAGCCACGGCGTTGAGTTCAATCGCGCGAATCAACGATGCCAATTGCAGCGGTATCCAGCCCTTTTGCCAGGCGTAGCCCAGCATGATGGGATTGGTGTAGATGCTGTCGCCCAGGAACTGCGTGGCGATCGCATCTGCGTCAAACGCACCGACGCCGTCTTCGCCCACCACCCGGGCAATTTCAGCCAGGCATTCATCGCCCGGGTTAGTCCAGTTGGCATTGGATACAAATGCGGCCGTGGGCGCACTGTGGGAATTCAGCGCCACATGGGTGCGACCGTGGCGCATGCGCAGCACCGTCTCTTTGCCGGCCACCACAATCGGGTCGCAACCAATGATCAGGTCGGCCGAGGCCATGCTGACCCGCGTGGTGCGAATGTCATCCTGCTCGGCTGCAATCAGCACATGACTCCAGGTAGCACCACCCTTTTGCGCCAGACCTCCAGCGTCCTGCGTGACAACGCCTTTGCCTTCGAGGTGGGCTGCTACGCCCAGCAGTTGGCCTATGGTGATGACGCCCGTGCCGCCCACACCAGCGACGATGATGCCCCAGGCGCCCACATGGGATGGAACCGCCACGGCCTGTAGGGTGCTGGTTAACTGGGGAATGGCTGGTTTCGGCAAATTTTCTGCATCCGGCACATCCGCCGACTGGGCCTTTGCTTTTTTGCGCAGCTGCCCGCCCTCCACCGTCACAAAGCTGGGGCAAAAGCCCTTCACACAACTGAAGTCCTTGTTGCAGGTGCTCTGGTTGATCTGGCGTTTGCGGCCGAATTCGGTTTCCAGCGGCTCCACGCTCACGCAGTTGCTCTGCACACCGCAGTCGCCACAGCCCTCGCAGACTAGTTCATTGATGACCACGCGCTTGGCCGGGTCCACCAGAGTGCCCCGCTTGCGGCGGCGGCGTTTTTCGGTGGCACAGGTCTGGTCGTAAATAATGACCGTGGTGCCCTTGATGGTGCGAAATTGCTTCTGGATGGTGTCCAATTCGTCGCGGTGATGCACCGCCACACCCTGCGCCAACTCAACCCCTTGGTATTTTTCAGGTTCGTCAGTCACCACCACAATCTTGATGGCACCCTCGGCGCGCATGCTCTGCGCGATCTGCACCACCGAGTGACCCTCGGCTCGCTCACCGATTTGCTGGCCACCGGTCATGGCTACCGCGTCGTTGTACAAAATCTTGTAGGTGATATTGACACCCGCTGCAATGCTCTGACGCACCGCCAGCAGCCCGCTGTGGAAGTAGGTGCCGTCGCCGAGGTTGGCGAACATGTGCTGGTCGTTGCTGAATGGTTGCTGCCCCACCCACGGCACGCCCTCGCCACCCATCTGGGTGAAGCCGACGGTAGAGCGGTCCATCCAGACCGTCATAAAGTGGCAGCCAATACCCGCCATGGCACGCGAACCTTCGGGCACCTTGGTACTGGTGTTGTGCGGGCAGCCCGAGCAGAACCAGGGTTGGCGGTCTGCCAGCTTGATCTCGGCCTTGGCGCGGTTCACTTCCAGCACCTGCATGGCGCTTTCCTTGGCGTTCAGGATGGCCAGTTGAGCGTCGATACGCGCTGCAATGTCGCTTTCCACGCCCATCAAGGTGATGCGCTTGGCGATGGCGCGCGCGATGATGGCGGGCGACAAATCCGCATTGGCGCGCAGCAGCGTATTGGCGTTCGGGTTGGCCATGCCCCATTCACCACCGCTACCGAAACCGGAACCGTCCGTCTCCATCTCGTTGTACTTGCCCAGCACGCGCGGACGCACATCTGCGCGCCAGTTGTACAGGCCTTCTTTCAATTGGTACTCGATGACCTGGCGTTTCTCTTCAACCACCAGAATTTCCTGTAAACCAGTGGCAAATTCGCGAGTAAGTTGGGCTTCGAGCGGCCACACCACGCCGACCTTGTGCAAGCGAATGCCCACGCGCCGGCAGGTGGCATCGTCCAACCCCAGGTCCAGCAGGGCCTGACGGGTGTCGTTATAGGCCTTGCCGCTTGCAATCAGACCCAGGCGATCATTCGGGCCTTCAATCACGTTGTAGTTCAGGCGGTTGGCGCGGATGTAGGCCAACGCGGCATACCACTTGTAGTCAAACAGGCGCGCCTCCTGCTCCAGGGCATGGTCCGGCCACCGAATGTGCAGACCGCCAGCGGGAATCACAAAGTCGGTCGGGATCTTGATCTGTACCCGGTCCGGGTCAATCATGGCGGTTGCGCTGGACTCCACGATTTCCTGGATCGTCTTCATGCCCGCCCACACGCCTGAGAAGCGACTCATGGCAAAGGCGTGAATGCCCAGGTCCAGAATTTCCTGCACATTGGCTGGGAAGAACACCGGCGTGCCGCAGGCCTTGAAGATGTGGTCGCTCTGGTGGGCGGCGGTGGAGCTTTTGGAGATATGGTCATCGCCAGCCACCGCGATCACGCCGCCCCAAGGGGTGGTGCCGGCCATATTGGCGTGCTTGAAGACGTCGGAGCAGCGGTCCACACCCGGGCCCTTGCCATACCAGATGCCAAACACGCCGTCGTACTTATTACTGCCGGGTGGCGCAAAACCCAGTTGCTGGGTGCCCCACAGGGCCGTCGCCGCCAGTTCCTCGTTGACACCGGGCTGAAACACCACATGGTGAGCCTTGAGGTACTTCTCGGCCTTTTGCAGCGACTGGTCATACGTGCCCAGCGGCGAGCCGCGGTAGCCACTGATGAAACCGGCCGTGTTTTTGCCCGCACGCTGGTCCCGCAGCCGCTGCAACATGGGCAACTTGACCAGCGCCTGCACGCCGCTCATGAAGGCGTGACCGTAGTCCAGCGAATACTTGTCGTCCAACGTGACGGTTTGAAGCGCCTTGAGGATGTGATCAGGCAGGGGTGCATTCATGGGCGTGACTCCGGTGCCAATTCTTTAAGGAAGGTTGCGCTATTATTTTTATAGCGCGTTGCGCACATTCCACGGGGGCTAGAGCCCTATTTAGCAACTTACCGCGACAGCACCTGGCGAATGGTGGCGCCCAGTTCTTCGGCCACAAACTTGGCGATGTAGGCATCGGCGCCAACGCTCTTCACGTGGCCTTCGTTGGCGGTGCCGGTCAACGAAGAGTGGATGATGACCGGAATGCCTTTGAAGCGGCCATCCTGCTTGATGTTGCGGGTCAGGGTGAAGCCGTCCATCACCGGCATTTCAAGGTCGGTCAGCACCAGGGCCACCTTGTCCTGCACCGTCTTGCCCTCTGTCTCTGCCTTGGCACGAATGGTCTCCAGCATGTCCCAGGCTTCCTTGCCGGTCTTGGTCATGACATAGGGCACGCCCATCGCCTTGAGGCCTTGCTCAATCATCATGCGGGCTACCGGGGAGTCGTCTGCCGCCAGCACCACTGTGCCAGGTGGAATCTTGACGGCGCCAACTTTGGACTCGTCGATATCCGATTTATGCTCATTGGGCATCACGTCGCGCAGAATTTGCTCCACATCCAGTACCTGGGCCAGTCGGGTGTTTTCAGCGTTTCCGTCCAGGCGTGCGATGCTGGTCACCAGACCACCGCCGCTGTTTTCGGCCGACAGTACATGCTTCCACTCCAGACGCACGATCTCGTTCACCTCCTCTACCGCAAACGCCTGCGTGGTGCGGGCAAATTCAGTCACCAGCAAAATACCCAATCCCTTGGTCGGATTGCAACCCACCACTTTGGGCAAGTTGATAACCGTAATCATCTGGCCCCGGATATTGGCAACGCCCATGACCGTAGGCGGCATATTGACCATGGCAGTGATCTCCGGCATCACCAGAATCTCGCGCACCTTGAACACATTGATGCCAAACAACTCACGCCGCGTCGTGCCAGGCGCTTCACCCAGGCGAAACAGCAGCAATTCAAACATGCTGTTGGCAGCCAGGTTGGTGCGCTCGTCGATGTCCCGCATGGATGTGTTCATGGCTAGTTCCGTGATTGTTGGATTGAAACGAATATACCGAACATGGTAACGTCATCTGGCCTGTTTTGGCCATAAAATCCACATCTGCAGCGGTTGGCGCAGGCGCCCAGCCAAGTCTCCCGCCTCAGCGCCCGCACCGACAAAGTAGTCGGCCCGCACCGCACCGGTAATGGCGCTGCCCGTGTCCTGCGCCAGCACCAGCCTTTGCAGGTCCATCTGTGCACCCCTGGAGACCAGCCATACCGGAGTGCCATAAGGAATGCTACCGGGGTCCACGGCAATAGAGCGCCCCGGTGTCAACGCCACACCCTGGGCACCCCGTGGGCCATCCGACTTGTCCCGCTCGGAGATAGTCTCTTCCCGGAAAAACGTCACCCGGGGATTACTCCAAAGCAGTTCCTGCTGGCGCTGCGGGTTTTGCGCCAGCCAGGCCTTGATACCCGGCCACGACGCATCCTTGACCAGCCCCTGGTCTAACAGCCAGCGGCCCACGCTGCGGTAGGGCTGGTCATTGGTGCCGCCATACGACAGACGCACCCATCGTTGGCTGCCGTCGCCCTGGGTAATGCGTACCCGACCTGAGCCTTGAATCTGCAGGCTGAGCGCGTCAATCGGGTCGGCCAGATACGCAATGGATCGGTCCCGCAATGCGGCTTGCGCTTGCGGCAAGGTGTCCATCTCCTGACGGGTAAACCAGGGTTTGCGCTGCGCCAAGCCCACGGGCGGCTGGTACAGCGGGATGGAAAAGGCCGGGGTGGGCAGGCGGCTGGCCTCCAGAACCGGCTCGAAGTAGGCGGTCAACAAGCCATTGGAATCGCCTTGTGCCGACTCCACCCTGAAGGCCTGCAGGCGCTCCTGCATCCAGGCACGCTGTTCGTCAGCGCTGCCAATGCTCAGGCGGCGAATCTCGGGGCACAGAGGGGCCAGAGTACCGCCGGGTCGCTCGCAGCTCTTGAGCCATGCGTTCCAGGCCTCAAACAGGTTGTCATCTGCAAAGCCCGGCAAATCCACCCAAGGCACCGGCACCCAACGGCCCGCCCCTCGACTCAGTGTGCCCGGCACCTGCGATATGGCGAACGACGCGGGCGGCATAGCTGACGCAGTCGGCTGCTGCGCGACCTCCGGTTGCGGCGCGCTGATCAGGGGCGCGCTGCCACAGGCAGCCAGGCTTCCTACAATCACCCCAAGCCACCCCAACAACAGGAGACGACGGATGACCTTGCTAGTGTTGGAAGCCCTCGGTGCAGGGCTGATTTTGATAGGACTCATTTGGTGGGCTAAGTTTTCAGACGAAAAAGGCCTCTAGCCCCCGTGAAACAAGCGCAAGCAGCTACTTTTTTCATAGCAAATCATACAACCCGTGGCCTGGCTACAGCACCCGGTGCTGCAAAGCGGGCAACTGGGAGCGCCGCTGCACCAAGGTGGCAGCATTCAACTCGGCACACACCACCCCAGGATCTTGCGCTTGCTGGGCCAGCACCTCGCCCCAGGGGTCTATGAGAATGGATTGCCCCCAGGTACGCCGTCCGTTGGGGTGCACACCGCCCTGAGCCGCAGCTGCCACAAAACTCAGGTTTTCAATCGCCCGCGCACGCAGCAGAACCTCCCAGTGCGCCTGCCCCGTGGTATGGGTAAAAGCGCTGGGCACCAGCATCAAATCCACCCCCTCGCGGGCGTAAGTGCGGTAGAGCTCGGCAAAACGCAGGTCGTAGCACACACTTAAACCAATCTGCCACACATGGCCGTCTTTGGAACGCAACGAAAAACGGGTGGGCTGGTCGCCCCGTTCCAACACGCGTGACTCGTCATACGCCTCGGTGCCATTGTCAAAACGAAACAGATGCATCTTGTCGTAACGCGCCACGCACTCACCCTGCGGATTGAACACCAGCGAACTGTTGTAGACCCGGTCCGGACTAGAGGCCGACAACGGCAGGGTACCCCCCACCAGCCATATTCCCAGTGCTTGTGCCGTATCAGCCAGAAATTGCTGGATGGGACCGTCCCCAAAAGGCTCCTGAATGGCCAGCTTGTCGGCATCGTGCTGCCCGATGAGGCAAAAGTATTCCGGCAATACTGCCAGCTCTACCCCTACATGCGCTGCCTGTTCCAAGAGCCTATGGGCCTGCAACAAATTCTCTGACAAATGACCCGTCGAGACCATCTGAATGACAGCTACTTTCATGGAGTTTCCTTTGGCTTTGCTGGCACTGGGACGGTGGCCGACTTATGGGGCACCTCGGTGACCCGGGGATCAACCCATGTGCCATCGACGAGAAACTCTTTTGTCACCGCGTCCAGCAGTGGACGACGCAGAATCAGCTGGGCCAAGAAGCTACCGATACCCCACACCGGATTGATATAGGACGCCAGCAGTGAGGCGCTACCGGCATTGATTTCAGGAACCACCACCACCTTGATGTTCTGGGTTTCCTTGGCAATATCGGCCTCTCCTTCCATAAGGGCCGCCGCGTTGACGCCTTTCATCTGCAAGTTGCTGGTGCGGGCAATACCTTGCTCAATGGTCACATCGCCCCGCAAAAAGTCGAACGCAAAACCTTCGCTGAACACGTCACGAAAATCCAGCATCAGACGCCTTGGTAACGACTGCAGGCTCAAAACGCCCAGTAACTTGGCGATACCGGGGTCCGCCTTCAAAAACTGCCCTGTCTCTACATTGACGTTAAAACTGCCGCCAAGGCTGGGGTAATCCAGCGTGATGGGCGAGCCCAGCCATGTCACCCGCCCCTCAACCTTGCCTTGGCCTTTGCGCACCACGCCCTTCATTCCAAAACGGTTGAAAAGCTCGCCGGCGTCGCTGATGTCGAGCTTGAAATTCATGGCCGTATGCCGGCGCTCCTTGATGCTGCGCCCCGCAATGGCGGGTGCCTGCCCTGCAATGTTGACCCAGTTGCCACTGGCCGTCAGCACCGCCTCGGGATTGGTAATATTGAAACGGTTGAGCCGCCACTCGCGCGGAACATCGCGGGCCACCGCGCTGGCAGACGCACCCAGGTTCACCGCATCAATTTCAATGCGTCCAAGCTTCTTGCCGCGTAACACCAGGTCTTCCACCACAATGTCCAGCGCCGGAATGCTGGCAGGTTGCTCATCGAGCACGCTTTCCACGTCCTGTGCTGCGCTTTGGGCCACATCCAGACGCGACAGGCGAGCGTACAGGCGACCGCCCGCGGAGCCAGATGGCTGGCGGTACTCCACATACCCATTGAGTTCGGATGCATCCAGGTTGGCGCGCCACATCAGGCCTTCGCGCCCGCCCCCCACGACCACGTTGTGCAATTTGCGCCCGCTCACCAAAATTTCACGCGCACGCACCGCCAAGCTGGTCGGCAAATAGCCCATACCGACAGAAGCGACTGCGCCAGGGGACAGGTCGGTGTTCGCGGCGTGGGCCAGTACATCGGACCAGGCATCCATGTCAATGTTGGCCATGCTAACGTTGGCCTGCACACCGTCGAGGGGCAAGGGAGTCGTCTCGTCAGCCGCCAATCCGACCGCAATGGAGCCCCGCAGCACGCGTGCGTCCGGGCCCGAGACATCGCGCACATAGGTAATGCCAACCGCCTTACCCACGTCAAACTGCAACTGGTCCTGAGCGCGCACCACACCATCGCTTCCAGCCACCAACGACCCCCGCACGACTGCCGTTTCCAAACGCAATGGCAAGGGCGCATCTGCCGCCTTGGCAAAGGGCGCAGGCAGTGTCAGCGCCATACCCACCAAATTGCTATTGACTGACAGCTCAGGCACGCCACCGCGCACACCCAGTGTTGCGCTGTACGCGGTTGACCCATTGGCATATTGGGCCAGTCTGGCCGCAAAACCAAGCTCGCGCGCCTGACGCAAGCCCTCTGCGGTTGCGGTTCCTTGCAAACGCAATGTTTGAGGGGCCGCGACTTTACCGGCTACTGATTGCCCCGCAGAAGCGGTGGTCAGGCCGCCATCGATCCGCACATCCCCGCCCAACGAACGGGCTTGAGCGCCAACGACAGAAAACCCGGTTTCAGAAAAATTGATAACACCACGTGTGCGCGTAAGACGGGGCGTCTCCGGGGTTACCTGAAGGTCATTGCCCGCCAGCGTAATCGAGCCGCGCACCGTGGCCCGATCGACCGCAGCAATCGGAAGCGCCAGTTTGAACCGGTAGTCGGCAGCCCCGGTTGCGCTGGCGTGCTCCAGCACCTTGCCCATCAGGGGACCCAGAGGAGAGCCATTGACCACGCCCAGCACGTCCGTCAACGGGCCTTGGGCCTCTACGGTAACTGCCACGGTTGCCCCGGAATACAGGTTGTCGATGACCGCATCGGCCTTGGCGATGCGCAAGCCCGGCATGGCAACCACGGTAGCCCGCGCACCCTTGATCTGCAACACCGCGTGATCAAACACCAGTTCACCGGACACCTGTGCCAACGCAGGCCACTGCGGGCTGCCGCCGGGAAGCAGACTGGCAGGTGCATAGGCGTAGGTGACCTTATTGAGATCTGCTGAAATACGGAAATCGCCCTGCTTTGGAGAGTTGAAGGGGAAGTCCTCGAGATTGCCCTTGACCTTGAACTTCACGTTGGAGGCCTCGCCGGACACGACCCCTTCGCGCACATAGTCCCGCACCTCTTTATGCAAGCCCAGAGGGAGATACCGATGCACACGCCCGCCATCGACCCGGCTGAGCACGCCCTGCACATCCAGCAGACCTGGGAAACGTGCGGCAGGTTGTGCCGCATTGCCGCCGGCAGTTTGCCATTTGATCTGGGCTTCGCCCTGCACGTCCGCATTTCCAAAACGCAAGTTGGGCAGCGTGAGGTTCAGCTGGTCGCCGTCTGCTTTCCATTGGACCTCGGTGCTCAGCTGATCCAACGGTATACGGGCTTCGTCAAAAATACCCGGCAGGTCGATAAAACCGGATTTCAATGACACTTTGGCCTGACCGCCGGCTTGATTGAAATCGAAATCAATATCGACTCCCCTGAATCCCGGGCGGGCACCACTGTCCACCGGGCGGGAGGCGATCTCCAGTTGCTGGCCGCGGCCCTTGACGGTGTAGCGGACGGACTTATCCAGCGCACCTTGCCAGTTGGCTTGTACCTGCTCAATCAGACCTTTGGGGGCCAATTGGGACAGTGTGTCGCGCAGCCCGTCATCCAAGGGTAAGCGCTGAGCAATCTGCGCCATGGCAGCCAAGTCCAGCTTGTCTCCAGCAAACTCGCCGTGTGCCGGCTTTCGGGCATCTCCGGCGAACAACACTACACGCACATTACCGCCTGGCCAGCGCAAACCGTCCTGTGTTTCAAATTGCAAGGCCTGCGTGGAGAACTCCAGCCCTCCTTCAAGCTTCCTGGCACCCAGTCGCCCGGCAATACCCCTCAGAGCAAGCGCTTCCAGGTTGGGTGTTACGGTGAGTTTGACGTCATCCAGAGCCAGGTCCGCCGTGGCACCGGTGGGCTCGCCCTGGGCTACATCAACCCAGGCCCGCACCGAGCCCGACCCTTGCTCCAGATCCACGCCAAGGTCAGCGTAACGGCGCAACTGGGCCAGATCGACCCGGGAAAAATTCGCGTACAACTGCCCCTGCCACTCGCGCCAGAGGCTTGCGCGGCGCGACAACAGTGGCTGCTTGAAAATGCCAGACACGCTCAGACGGGCTCCCCAGTGCTCGGGCGGATTGGCATCCAGGCGCATGGAGTGGGTGCGGTGCTGGTTTCGCAACACCCAGTCCACCCCTGTCAGGGCCAAGGGTGGCACTGCACGCAACTCGTCGGTCCATGTCACAGTGCCTTGGCGAATAACCAACTCGGGTTGGCTGAAAATCCAGTCCGCACCAGCACTGTCAGCGTTGTCACCCCCGGCAAACGCCAGACCCGCAATCCAGATCCGACCATCTTTGGAACGCCGCACATCGAGTTGCGGGCGGTCAATCGTCAGTTGTTCCAGCCCCAAGCTCAGGATGGACCGTGCAGAAAGAGACGCCAGCACCGACGGCAGCTTGAGCGCCTCGCGTCCCTGAGCATCCAACAGGCGAACATTGTCAAGCTCCAGCGAAGGGATCAAGCCGTTTGAACGGGCAACGATGGCGCCAATGCGCACAGTAACGCCCAGAAGGCGCGATACCTGTTGCTCCAGCACAGGACGGAACTCTTCAATTCGCGGCACAATAACAAAATGCAAAGCCCCCCAGACCATGATCAACGCAATCCAGGCTGAAGCCACCAACCAGAAAGCACTGCGGATGGCAAATGCACCCGCCCGCCGCAGGAGGGAAGTTTTAGGGGTCAAATCAGTCATCGTTATCGGAGCACCATGTCAGGAATTATGACCCGCAATGGACACCCGGATCTGGCCGAGGGTTCCCGCTTTAGCCAACGCATTCGCAGACGCTACGCCCAACAGCTGGACCAATTGACGCCAGGGGCACCGACCCGGCCAACCATGCAGCTTCTGTATGACACATTACGCACCAACGGTCTGGATACCGGCGGCGCATTGCGCACCGTGCGGCAACTGGTGGTCGAACGTCTGCTTTGCATGGACTGCAATGAGAATGCCAGCCTGACCACCGTCACCGGTGCCATGACCGAATTGGCAGAATTTGCACTCGATACGGCCTGCGTGGAAGCCGCAAAGGCTTTGGACCAGATCCACGGCGCGCCGCTCACGCCCCAAGGCAAGACCGCCGAACTGTGCATCGTCGGCATGGGCAAACTTGGCGCCCGCGAATTGAATGTTTCCAGCGACATTGACCTGATCTACATCTACGACCAGGATGGCGACACCGCCGGCGACCCCAATGGCAGGTCGCGCATATCCAATCAGGAGTATTTCGGCAAGATGGTGCGGGCCATCTTTGCACTGGTGGGCGAATCCACCGAGCATGGTTTTGTGTTTCGCGTCGATCTGGCATTGCGTCCCAATGGCAATTCCGGGCCGCCCGCCGTGTCATTGGGTGCTTTAGAAGAATACTTTCACGTTCAGGGCCGCGAGTGGGAGCGCTTTGCCTGGCTCAAAAGTCGCGTCGTGGCGCCCGCTAGCGTCATCGGGTCTGCCTGCGCTCTGAGCCTGCGCGGCGTGGTCGTGCCCTTCGTGTTCCGGCGCTATCTGGACTACAACGTGTTTGACTCGCTGCGTATCCTGCATCGCCAGATCCGCGACCACGCTACCAAACGCAGCGCCGGCAAACCCGAGCGTGCCAACGACGTTAAATTGTCGCGCGGAGGCATTCGCGAAATTGAGTTCACGGTGCAGCTTTTACAAGTGGTGCGTGGCGGGCAGTTCCCCGAATTGCGCACCCGGCCCACGCAAAGTGCCCTTCAGAAATTGGCCGTTGCCGGACTGATGCCCCAAGCGACCGCCGATGCGCTGTCCAGAGCCTATGTGTTTCTGCGCCAGGTGGAACACCGCATCCAATACCTGGATGACCAACAGACCCACATTTTGCCCACGGTGGACGCCGATCTGGAGTGGATTGCAAGGACCATGGGGTTTGAAGGAATCTGTCCGTTCCTGAGCGAGCTCGACAGCCAGCGCGAGCTGGTAGCACAGGAATTTGATGCACTGTTGGGAGGCGAACAAAAAGAGTGCAAGGGCTGCACTGGCGCCGCATCAACTCCGCGCATCAATGACTTTGACGAAATGCTGGCCCAGTTGAGCGGGCAGTTCCGTGAGCGGGTGTCGAGCTGGCGTGAGCACCCGCGCGTTCTGGCGCTGCGCGAGGAGTCCCGTGCGCGCCTGGTGCGCCTGGTGTTGCGCACCGCACAATGGGTCAGCGAAGGCAAAGTCACCGAAGAGGCCGCAGTCCGACTTGCCGACTGGATTGAACCCCTGCTGCGTCGCGAGAGCTACCTGGCCCTGCTACTGGAACGCCCCAGTGTTCACGAGCGCTTGCTGCACATGCTGGGTGCGGCCCGCTGGCCCGCGCGCTACTTGCTCAAACACCCCGGCGTGATCGACGAACTGGCGGGCACCGCCATGTTTGAAGAGCGCTTCGACCCAGCCGATTTTGAACAGGAACTGGAGCGGCGCCTGTCAGCCTTGAAAAATAGCGGCGAAGACGACGACGAATCGCTCCTGAACCTGCTGCGACGCGCCCACCACGCTGAAGTGTTCCGCATTTTGGCGCGCGACGTGGAAGGTCGGCTAACTGTGGAGCAGGTCGCTGACGACCTGAGCGCGTTGGCCGAAGCCGTGCTGCGCATCACCACACGCTGGTGCTGGGACCGGTTGAAAAATCGACACCGGCCGGACTGTCACTTTGGCATCGTGGCCTACGGCAAGCTGGGTGGCAAGGAGCTGGGCTACGGCAGCGATCTGGATGTTGTGTTCGTCTACGACGACGACGACGAGCGCGCCGGCGAGGTTTACGGTGCATTGGTGCGCAAACTCATCAATTGGCTCACCGTAAAAACGGGTGAGGGTGATCTATACGAAATCGACACTGCTTTGCGCCCCAACGGCAACTCCGGAATGCTGGTCACCAGCTTCAATGCCTACTCTAACTACCAGCAGCAACGGGGCAGCAATACCGCCTGGACCTGGGAGCACCAGGCCATGACACGCGCACGCTGTGTACTGGGTGATGACGCTCTGCGGGAACGCTTTGATGTGGTGCGCGAGGCAGTCATCGGAACCGAGCGCGATAGCGCCGGTTTGCGGGAAGAGATTGACGGTATGCGCGACAAGGTTCGCGCGGCCCACGCCGTGCGGGGTGAGCAGTTTGACGTCAAGCATAGCCCGGGGGGCATGGTGGATGTGGAATTTGCGGTGCAGTTTTTGGTGCTGTCACAGGGCCACCGTTACCCTGAGTTGCTGGCGAATGCCGGCAATATTGCGCTGCTGCAGCGTGCCCAGAATTGCGGCTTATTACCCGTGCCGGTAGGAGACAACGCTGCACAGGCCTATCGGGTTTTGCGCCAGATTCAGCACCGTGCACGGCTCAACGAAGAGCCAACCCAGGTGGATCCATCGGTAGTTGAGGTCGAGCGCGCAGCCTGTCTGGGGTTATGGGCTGCTGTATTCAAACCGGCTGTTGCTGCCTGATTTTCTTCAGTAGTGCGGTGGTGGAGTAGCCTTGCACAAAAGGCAGGGCCAGGGCGTGCCCACCCCAGGATTCCACCAACGCCGTTTCCGGCAACTTGGACATATCGTAATCCCCGCCCTTGACCAGAATATCAGGACGGATCTCTGAAATCAGCTGGACCGGGGTATCTTCATCAAACCAAGTTACCAGACTGACCGATTGCTGGCTGGCCATGACAATAGCCCGGTCCATGTCCTTATTCAGTGGCCTGTCATCGCCCTTGCCCAGGCGGCGAACAGATGCGTCGGTATTCAACGCCACGATCAGGCTGCCGCCCAATTCACGCGCCTGCGCCAGATACACGACATGGCCACGGTGTAATACGTCGAACACCCCATTGGTAAACACCCAGGGTTTGGGCAATTCCGCCAGCCGCCGGGGGGCCTCGGCACGGTCGCATATTTTGTCCAAAAAGTCAGGCGGCGTGTCATGGGTTTGCATATCAGCAATGCTATCAGGACGAATCGCCGCTTAAGACTGGCGAAAAGGCGCCGATCTGACAATGCATAATCGTTCATCCATGCACCTCATACCCATCAACGGCGACTCCATCCGCCTTCACCAGCCCCTGCCTTTTCCTTTGATGGACAAGAATGGGGTGCTGCTGGCCAAGAAGTCGTTCGTCATTGACTCGCGGGAGGACTTGGCTGCGATGGAGCAGCGCGGCGATGGGCTGTACGTTGACGTTGCAGACTCGGAGGCCCACCACAGGGCGTATGTGGAGCGATTGCATGGCCTGGTGCGCGACGGCAAATCGCTAGGTGAAATTGCAAATGCCAAGATCACTGCCGACCTCACTGGCGGGCGAAATGAGACTGATGACGAGCGCCCCGACTGGCTGGACCTGCAGGTGCAAGCCAATGCCATACTGCGTGACTCCCATGCCATCCAATTCATGGATCGTCTTGACAGATTGAGCAGCCAACTGGACAGGTTTTCTCGCCGCAATCCAGACGGCACCCTGTTTGCACTGGTTCACCTCTCAGCCACTGAAGTGCAGATGTACAGTGCGACCCACGCCATGCTGGTCAACGTCATGTGCGGGTTGGCGGCACGCGAAGTACTCAAATGGCCGCAAGAGCAAGTGCAACAGCTGTGCAAGGCCGCGCTCACCATGAACCTTGGCATGACAGGGCTGCAGGATCAGCTGTCCAGACAATCCGAAGTGCCGACGCCGGCACAACGCAAAGCGATCGATGCGCACGCAGTGCGATCCGAAGAGATGCTGATCGAATTGGAAGTTACCGATGCCATCTGGCTCGAAGCGGTACGAGAACACCATACCAATACTCCGGGACCATTAAAAGACCGCACGGTGGCGCAGCAAATTGCCCGGCTGATTCAACGGGCCGACATGTTTGCCGCCCGGTTGGCGCCGCGCTCTTCGCGTGTTCCCGTCTCACCGGCGGCGGCCATGCAAGCCTGCTATTTTGATGAAAACCGGCAGGTCGATGAAACCGGCGCAGCCCTGATAAAGGCCGTTGGAATTTATCAACCCGGCTCTTTTGTTCGCCTGGCAACCGATGAAATCGCAATGGTGGTCAAGCGCGGCTTTAACACCAGCACACCCCGAGTGGCCGTGCTGATCAGCCGTAGCGGCATGCCGACCATGGAGCCCACCATGCGGGACACCAGCACCCGCGACTACCGAGTCATCGCCAGCGTACCGCACCGTGATGTCAAGGTCCAGATCAATCTGGAGCGGTTGCTTCCACTGACCGCCACGCCGGCATCTGACCGACCCTGGTAAACCCAGCCCATCATCCATGCCAGCGGGCGGGCTGCCTGCCGACCGCTATCCGGGAAAGCTGCTGGGCTGAAAATCCGGGATCCGCCGTGGCTCCCACCAGGCGCGGATGGTGGCAAAAATGTTTCTGCAACCGGTACACCGGTACTGTCCAGTGGGTTTCAAAGCTCCACTGGGCGCGCGGTCAATCACCTGCTGGTAGCTGGTGGCACCGCAGTCGCGGCATTTGTAAATGGTCTTGTATGTCGCCATAGTGCGCAGACTGTAGTGCCTGTCGTGCGCAAAGGAAAGTCAAAAGTTGTAAAGCAATGTGAATGGCGCCTACGCTCAGACCGGAACGGTGTCCGCAAAACTGGCGCGCTGCATCAGTTTATCGTGCAGGCGGACCAGATTGGGGTTGTCGATGCGCCAGTCAATTTGCGGAAAACGGAAGTCCAGGTAACCCAGAGCGCAACCGACAGCGACGTCAGCTAGGCTGAAATGGATGCCCCCACAAAAGGGTTTCTCGCCCAGTCCGCTGCTCATGGCCTTTACGGTCATCCCTACTTTGCCCAACTGGCGGTCAATCCAGGCCTGGCTGCGCTGCGCCTTGGTGCGCCCGGCCCAGGTGGCCTCCAATCGAGCCAGGATCGCTGCGTCCATCAGACCGTCGGCCAAGGCCTCCCAGGTCTTGATTTCGGCCCGCTCACGCCCAACGGAAGGAATCAACTTGCCCACAGGAGAAAGTGTGTCCAGGTACTCCACAATGACGCGCGAATCGAACAGGGCCTCAGCCCCTTCCATGATCAGGCAGGGCACCTTACCCAGGGGATTGGACTCCGAAATGGTGGTATCTGCGCCCCAGACGTCCTCAGTCGCAAAGGCGTAGTCCAATTTCTTCTCGGCCATAACGACGCGCACTTTGCGTACATAGGGGCTGGAGGTCGATCCGAGTAATTTCATGGGTGCTCAACTGTTGCAAGACCGCTCATTCTATACATTGGGGGGGATAAACCACGATCGCTGGGCATATGAGGGTCAATGGTGGCGTACAACCTACAATTCATCCATGACATTTTCATCCATTTCCGCCCTTTCCCCGCTGGATGGCCGCTACGCCGGCAAGCTGGCTCCCCTGCGCCCCCTGATGAGTGAGCAAGGATATATGCACCGCCGTGTGCAGGTTGAAGTAGCCTGGTTCATTGCGCTCAGTGACGCGGGCTTTAACGAATTCAAGCCCCTCTCACACGGAGCGCGTACTTACTTACTGGGTTTGGTCAAAAACTTCTCTGAAAGCGACGGCGAAGCCATCAAGGCAATCGAGAAGACCACCAACCACGACGTCAAGGCCGTGGAGTATTGGATCAAGTCCAAATTCGACGCCCGGACCGAGTTGTTGGCGGCCCAGGAGTTTGTTCACTTTGCCTGCACCAGCGAAGACATCAACAACACCAGCCATGCACTGCAACTCAAGGGCGCACGCGACCTGGTGCTGTTGCCCGCGCTGGACGCGGTGATCGCCAAGTTGCGGGCGATGGCCCACGGTTTTGCCGACGTGCCCATGCTCAGCCGCACCCACGGTCAAACCGCCAGTCCGACAACCGTGGGCAAGGAAGTAGCCAATGTGGTGGTGCGGCTGGCCGCGGCCCGCGAAAAAATCGCCGCTGTCAAGATCATGGCCAAGATGAACGGCGCTGTCGGCAATTACAACGCCCACCTGTCGGCCTGGCCCGATTTCGACTGGGAAGCCTTTAGTCGCAAAGTGGTGGAAACGCCCGAACCACTGGGACTGGGCCTGACCTTCCAGCCCTACAGCATCCAGATCGAACCGCACGACTACATGGCCGAGGCGTTTGACGCCATCGCCCGCACGGACACTATCCTGATCGACTGGTCGCGCGATGTTTGGGGCTATGTGAGCCTGGGCTACTTCAAGCAAAAGCTCAAGGACGGCGAAGTGGGCTCCAGCACCATGCCGCACAAGGTTAACCCAATCGACTTCGAAAACGCCGAAGGCAACCTGGGGCTGGCCAACGCCTTGCTCAAACACCTGAGTGAAAAACTGCCCATCAGCCGCTGGCAGCGCGACCTGACCGACAGCACCGTACTGCGCAACATGGGCGTTGCCGTGGGTTACGCCGTGCTGGCCTACCAGTCGCTGCTGGCAGGTCTGAACAAGCTGGAAATCAATGAAGCCGCCATTGCCGCTGATTTGGATAGTTCATGGGAAGTGCTGGCCGAGCCGATCCAGACCGTGATGCGCCGCTTTGGCCTGCCTCAGCCCTACGAGCAGCTCAAGAAGTTCACTCGGGGTGAGCCCATGACGCGTGAACTGATGCAGGGATTTATCGCCAATCTGGAACTCCCCGAGGCTGAAAAGCAACGTTTGCTGGCCATGACACCGGGCAGTTATACCGGCATGGCGACGGAACTCGCAAAACGCGTGTGACCCCCTGAGCGGCTTTGCCGCTTCCCCATGCGCTGTTTTTCTATACAATCTGCAGATTATTTCTTCAGATTGTATGAATTTATTTTCCCGGGACTTGGCACTAACGCTGCAGCGCTTGGCGCGGCAGTTTCCTGTCGTCGCCATCACCGGGCCCAGACAGTCAGGAAAGACAACGCTGGCGCGCCGTGAGTTTGGGGGCAAGCCCTACGTCTCTCTGGAAGACCCGATCGAGCGTGCTTATGCACAAACCGATCCTCGGGGTTTTTTGCAGCGCTTTACGCGGGGAGCCATTTTTGACGAGGCCCAGCGCTGGCCAGACCTGTTTTCCCATTTGCAAGGCCTGGTTGATGAAGAGCGTGTGCCCGGTCGCTTCGTTCTAACAGGGTCCCAGCAGTTTGGACTCATGGCGGGCGTGACGCAGTCGCTTGCGGGGCGCGTGGGCCTCTCCCGGCTTTTGCCTTTGGCCCTGTCGGAGATTACTCTTGGCAACAGCGACGATCTTTACACCCACCTGTGGCGCGGCGCGTATCCGGCGCTTTGGCAAACGCAACGCACCGCCGCGGAGGCCACCGACTGGTTTAGCAGCTATGTCACCACCTATATCGAGCGTGACGTGCGCCAACTGCTGCAGGTGCAAAACCTCTCGACCTTTCAACACTTCGTGCGACTGTGCGCCGCCCGCACCGGCACGCTACTCAATCTGGTATCTCTGGCCACTGATGCAGGCATCAGCCACACCACTGCCCGGCAATGGCTGTCGGTACTGGAGTCCAGTGAACTGGTGTTTTTGCTGCAGCCGTACCACCGCAACTTTGGAAAGCGCCTGGTCAAAACACCCAAACTGTATTTCACTGATACCGGACTGGCAGCATGGCTGGTTGGAATTCGCGACCCCGAGTTGTTGGCGCTGCACCCTATGCGCGGAACCCTGTTTGAGACCTGGGTGGTGAGCGAGTTTCGCAAATTCCGATTGAACCGCGGGTTGGCCCCAGACCTCTATTTCTGGCGCGACAACAATGGCCTGGAAGCCGACCTGGTATTTGAGACCGACCGAGGCCTGCAGTGCATAGAAATTAAATCCAGCCAAACCGTCACTCCCGACCTGGTGCGCGCAGGTCTTCGTGCCTCACGCTTTGTGAACGAACCCGCCCCAGCGCCCTGGTTGATCCACGGCGCAACCGACAACTACACCCGCGAAGGCGTGCGCTGCATCAGTTGGCAGCGCTTTGCCTATCCACTTTCAGATGATTAACCATGGCCATCAAATCCACTATCTTCAAAGCCAGCCTGCAAATTGCAGACATCGACCACAGCTATTATGCTGACCACGCACTGACCTTGGCACGTCACCCCAGCGAGACCGATGAGCGGATGATGATTCGACTGGTCGCATTGGCACTGCAGGCGCACAAACTGCAAACCGTGTGTGGCGGTGATGGCACACTGGCATTTGGTGCCGGCTTGAGCGACCCGGATGAACCCGACGTATGGCTGCGCGACTTCACCGGCCTGACCCGGCTGTGGATTGAAGCCGGTCAGCCCGAAGACAAACCCCTGCTAAAGGCCTGTGGTCGCGCCGATGAAGTGGTGCTGTACTGTTTTAACCACGCTGCCGAGGTGTGGTGGCGCACCATGGAAACCAAGCTGGCGCGCCCGAAAAACCTGAGCGTTTTCCGGGTTCCCACCGTCGCCTCCCAGGCACTGATTCCCATGGCCCAACGCAGCATGCAGTTGCAGGCCACGATTCAGGAAGGCGTGTTGATGCTGGGCGACGGCAAACACAACGTGGACATTGAGCCCGTTCGCTGGAAGTAGCAACCAAATAAGCCTCTAGCCCCCGTGGAGTATGCGTGAACAGCTATAAATTCAGTAGCGTTTTTCAGATCGTTCAGCTGCACGCTCCGCGTAGGTATTGAACCGCCAGGCCGTACCTTCGGCGGTAATGCGTCGCCAGATCACCCGTTTCTCCAACGGGCGCATTTCCGTCCAAAGCTGCACTTCCTGAAACGTTCGTCCACAGCCCTTGCAGACCGCGTCCCCTTGGCTGGTTGAACAAATAGCAATGCACGGGGTGTCGGGCGTGCTGGCGTACCAGTCCAGCCAGGCCGCCTGTGCGGCCGGCGACATCTGGGCCTCGTCAACCTGCACGGTATGTGCATAGACCATCTGTGCGTACACCTCGGCCAGCGCCCGGGTGGGTGCGGGCAGCATCAGGCCGTCCGGCGAAGGCGCGCGTTCGCGCCAGTAGTTGATGGCCGACTCAATGTCGGCGATGTGAATGCCTGCCAATCCGCGCTACCCGGCTATAAACATTGCGTTCGCCTCAGCGCTCCAGCGCCTGCTCCCGAACCAGTAGCTCCACCTGGCGGGTCCGGGTGTCCACAATCGACGCCTCGTAGTGGTCGGTGCCTGCACCATCCTTGCGCGCCCATTCCTGTGCCGCTTTAAACCGACTCAGCGCAGCGGCGTAGTCCAGTTGAGCCGCACTAACCTCGGCCTGTGCGCGGATGGAGCTCAAGGTGCGGCCCTGTGCAGCGTAGACGCTGGAGAGCAGTTGCCAGGCTTGTGCGTCGTGCGGGCTGGCAACGACCCAGGTGCGCAAATCCTGGGCCAAGGGTTCCAACCCGCTGTTGGTGTTGAGTTTGGCCTGGGCTGCCAGAAACAACTCGGCGCGGCTGGCCTTGGCGGGTGCGTCTCGGCCACCGCCAAGTAACTGAATGGCCTGCGCGTTGTCTCCCTTGGCGAGCATCAGTTCCACCCCCAGCAAACGCGCCAGGCGTGCGGCGACCACGTCACCGCGCACCTGCTCGCCCAGGCGGCCCCACTGGGCCTGCGCCTCAGTGAAATCGCGCAATTTGATTGCAGCCAAAGTTGCCCCATAGAGGGACGCCGCCTGCTGTGCGGGTGACTGGCGTTTGAATTGGTCAGCGTCCACTTCAAGCGCCCAGACCCGCAATGCGTCCACGGTCGAGTTGGACAACACCCGTGCCCGGGCAGAAATCATGGCGTGATCCACTTCCTGGGTATTCTGGCGCCCTGCCGGCAGCGCGTTGGGCGGAGCATCCGGCAAGTCGATGCGCGACTGCATGTCGGCCATCCGCTCGGTGCTGAGGGGGTGACTGCGCAAGTACGGGAAATTGCCCGAATCGTTCAGCCGCGAGGCCTGCTGCAACTTGCCAAACATGGTGACAAAGCCCTGTGGGGCATAGCCCGCCTGGGTTGATACACCAAAACCCACCCGGTCGGCCTCGCGCTCCATATCGCGTGAAAAATTGAGCTGGCTTTGTGCGCCCACCGCCTGCCCGCCCATAATCATGGCGTTGGCCGCCCCCGGGCTTTTGCTGGCAGCCAGCACACCCAAAATCATGGCACCCAGCATCCAGGGCGCTTGCTGGCTTTGGCGCGTCATCATGCGGGCAATGTGCCGCTGCGTCACGTGGCTGAGCTCGTGCGCCAGGACGGATGCCAGTTCATCACGGCTGGTCACCACGCCCACCAGACCCAAATGAAGGCCGAGGTAGGCACCGGGCAAGGCAAAGGCATTGACGCTGCGGTCCCGACCCAGCAGAACCTCCCAGGCATAGGTTTCGTCCAGCTCCTGCGTCAGGTCTCCGCGCAGGCGTGCCGCCGCCAGCAAGTGTTGCCAGATACCCTGCACATACTCGGTGAGGATGGGGTCATCCACATAATCCGGGTCACGGTACAGCTCACGCGCAATGCGGTCGCCCAACCTGCGCTCGGAGCTGGGCGTCATGTCGGTGCCGTCACCCAGGTTGGGCAGGACTGCCAAGGTGGGGCCTACGCGCTCATCGGAAACTTGGGCCACGGCACCGGGCATCGTGCAAAATGCTATAAAACATATAGCTGCTTGCGCAATGGCGACGAGGGCTACGGGCTGATTTCGCTTACAAAATGTTGTCAAAACAGGTCCAAAGACATAGGGGATTGCCAAGCGTAGCTGAATCGGGTTTGCCACACCATGAACGTCAGGTAAAGTTGCGTGGCTGACCCGTTACGGGTAACTTTTACCATTTCTATACCGCACCATGCAACCCCTGACCCATTTTGACGCCCAAGGCCAAGCCCACATGGTAGATGTGGCCGCCAAGTCTGCCACCCACCGCATTGCGGTAGCCAGCGGCCGCATAGAGTTGCTGCCCGGCACACTGGCGCTCATTGAGTCTGGCAACGCAAAGAAGGGCGACGTACTGGGCATTGCGCGCATCGCGGGCATTCAGGGGGCCAAAAAAACCAGTGACCTGATACCGCTGTGCCACCCTATTGCCTTGACCCGGGTGGCAATGGAGTTCAGCACCGTGCCTGCCAGCGGTACGCAAGCGGCGCACGTTTGGTGCTCAGCAACGGCTGAAACGGTCGGACCCACCGGCGTGGAAATGGAAGCGTTGACCGCCGTGCAAGTGGCACTGCTCACCATTTACGATATGTGCAAAGCGGTGGACCGCGGCATGACCATTACCGATGTGAAGCTTCTGGAGAAGCATGGGGGAAAGTCAGGGAGCTTTGTAGCTGCTTGATTCAGCCGCCCAACGCGCGTAGGCTTCGGGAAATGCAGCGCGGTACCGCACCAGGAAGTACGCCGCCTCATCATCACGACCCAACAACACGGCGCTCTCTATCAGTTTTTCAATCACCCGCGGCTCAGGGGAAAAGTGCAGCAATTGAAGCGCCTGCTCAAGCACCTGCACCGAATTGTCGGCAGTGGTTGAAGTGGTGGTGAGCTCAGCAAACTGCACCTGATTACTGAACAACCACGAACCGCGAAGTTTGTCCAAGGTGTTGTCCCGGTAGATGCTGGAACGCTGCGCGGGCAGCAAGTACAACTGGCTGACGCGCCAGTAGTCCCACGCCGCATAGGTACAAATTGCTATCAAAACAGAAGCGGCCCACGCAGTCCATACGGGGGCTAAAGGCCTAAATGACGTAAAGTTCAGAGGCAACACGCGGGCTGCACCAGGATTGCGCCACAGGAGCCAGACGCACAAGCCCGCAGCGATTTGGAACGGCCCATACCAAAGCGGGTATTCGAGCAAACTGTGCAGTCCAATGACCGCCAGCACCGCCCAAGCCATTTGCCGCGTCGGGTCGGCCTCGCTCCATGGCTTGGTGCGCAATACCAGCCACAGAACGAAGGCGCAGGCCACGGCGGCAAACGGCACGCCCAACTCGACCGCCAGGTGCAGCGGCAGGTTGTGCGCGTTGTCCAGAATGTCACAAAACCGCTCGCCCGGGTACAGCGTGATGAAATGGGCGTAGTCCAGCTCGCCCCAGCCCCAGCCCAGCCAGGGCTTCTGGGCGATCAGGTGTAGCACGTTGGCCCACAAAATGCGCCGGCTGCTGCAGCCCGTTTCTTCGTTGAAGCGGCCCAACAAACCCGCAGCATGAACGCCAGTCGTCTCCTCCAGCAACCACGGCATGGCCCGAATCGCCACAAAATAGAGCGCCACCGATACCACTCCCACGGTCAACGTGCGCCAATGCAGCCGCTTCCGCCACATCACCAGCAACGCCAACACCAGGCACCACTGAAGCAAGCCGGTGCGCGAACCGCTAACCGCATTGCCCATGGCCAGCTGCGCCGCCCCCGCCAGCCACAGGGTCCACGGCACGCGCAGCTCCGCCGACTCAGTCGGTCCGTCAGTGCTATCAGGCCGCCACTGCGCCACCTGCCACAGCAGGCCCATCAAACCAATGCTGGTCAGGGTTGCAAACTGATTGCGCTGGCGCAGGTTGGCAAACGCCTCACCCACGCTGGTGCTGTTGACCCACGGATCCAGCCCGCCGGTTAGCCCAAAAAACTGCAATAACCCCAGCACGGCGCTGGCCAGCGCTGCCGCCAACCAGGCCTGCGCAACGGGTGGAGCCCGGTGGCGTGCCGAAGTCAGCTTGGCGGGGCGACCCCAGATTGCCAGCAACCCCGCCACACACGACCATGCGAACAGCTGCTGCGGCACGGCAGGCTGCGGCCCCACGGCAAAAGGGTTAAGCCAGGGAAGCGCGATGAAAAGAAAGGCGGCTATGTGCTGCATCTGGCGCCAATTATTGCTGTAAGTCCCGCCGCCGATCAGCCAACATACGCTAAGCTTATCCTTTGTGCGTAGGTGGTAGTACCCAAGCGCGCCACTTTACTGGAGAAATGCCATGGGACGTGCTGCACCCCAACCCAGCTTCACCGCTGCCGGCTACCTGGCATGGGAGGCTGAGCAACCCGAGCGCCATGATTTTCTGGATGGCGAGGTATTTGCCTGGGTGGGGGCGGAAGACCGCCATGTGACCGTTGCGGGCAATTTATATATCGCCCTGCGCCAGCACCTCAGCGGCAGCCCCTGCCGCACCTACATGAGCGATATGCGCCTGCAGGTGGCGGCAGCCAACTGCTATTTTTACCCGGACATTCTGGTCACCTGCAGCGCGCAAGACCTTGCCAGCAGCCAAGTCAAAACCGAGCCGCGCCTGATTATCGAAGTGCTTTCCCCCAGCACTGCCGCCTATGACCGCGGCCTCAAGTTCAGCCACTACCGCAGCTTGGCCAGCCTGGAAGAATATGTGCTGGTCGACCTTGACACCCGCACTACCGACTGCTACCGCAAAGGCTCAGATGGTTTGTGGGTGCTGCACCCCTTCGCCAAGGGCGCTACCGTGACACTGGCCAGCGTGGCGCTGGACGTTACAGTTCAGCAGTTGTTTGCGGAGGTTCCGGGCTAAAACGGGTCCAGCGGCATGGTGGCCACGATTTGTGCCGTGACCGGGTCCAGGAACACGGTCCAGAAGGAATTGCGACCAACCATCGGTAAGTAAACCACGGTTTCGGGGTTGCTACCTGCGGATGACACCAACCGGTCAATCTCAGCGGCGCGATCTGCACGCCGCACTTTAAGCGCTTTCGCCGGATGAGCCGCCGCCAATACTCGGGGCACCGCTTGCGCGTAGGATTGCCACAGGTCGGGACGGGCTCCCAAATGCATTCCCTGCAGGGCGGCCATGGTTGCGTCCAAATTCTCCTGCTGATCACGGAACGGGCGTATCGCCAAAAGTGTAGGGCCGGTGACTGGCAAAGCAATAACGTCCATTGGTGTTTTTTCCAGCAACTCAGGAGCAATGTCAATAGCGTGCACAACCCGAAACCGGTCAATCTCAAAAACCAGATGTACCGGGCGGGCAACACTCACGGTCCACAACCCATAGCCCAGTGCGGCCAGCTGTATCAATACGACGATCGCCAAATCCCTGCGAAGCTCGCCCAAGGGCTTGCTGCGGTTAAAGACTGCCAGCGTAATCAGCGGCCCCAAGATGACATCTACGCTGACCACCAGCAGAAACAACTCCCGCCCGCCTGATATCTCGCGGTAGGGATAGGGGTACCAGATGCCAAATACCAGCAGCGCGGCCAGTAGGGCGATGACCAGGCTCAATCCCAAATGGATGGCACTGGCTTTTAGGCGATCACGCCAAAAAATAAATGACGTTATCAACATATTTGTCCCATGCGTCAAGTTGGTTGATGGACTATTCTGTGTAGGTCGTGACTCGGACAAGTCTACACAAAGACCAACGCGCACAAGCTTCGCAGGTGAGCAAGGATAATCCAGCGCTATGCTATTAAAAACAGGCGCCCTCTCTCTGATTCTGCTGTTAGTCAGCCGCATGCTTGGATTTGTACGAGAGTCAGCGCAGGCTGCCGCTTTTGGCACCACCGGGATGGGTGACGTGGCAGTCTTGATGCTAACCCTGCCGGACTGGTTGACGGGTGTCATTGCCAGCGGGGCATTAACCTATGTTCTGTTGCCGCACTGGGCAAGCCAGACGCCAGACCATCAGGCAAAAACACAACGACGTGTTGCGCTATGGTTGCTGCTATCTGGCACGACGTTGGCGGCGGCGTTTTTTGTACTGAAGGAACCGCTGGCACAGATGCTGCTCAACAGCATGCCCCGCGACTTACTGCCACTGGCCGCCCGCCGACTGGCCTTCAGTGTTCTGACGCTGCCCGCTGCCATGCTGGCGGCC
>JBAWYQ010000018.1:0-33621 GCA_037143475.1 Burkholderiales bacterium
AGCCCCACGGTCACCTGGCGCAACTGCTGCGCGTGGCAAAGGCCAGCACCGTTCCGCTGATTGCGCGGGTCAACGGCGCCTGCATGGCTGGCGGCATGGGGTTGATGAGTATGTGCGACATGGCCGTAGCCGCAAGTCACGCGGTGTTTGGCCTGCCCGAAGTCAAGGTCGGCGTATTCCCGGCCCAGGTGCTCAGCGTGCTGCAGCACCTGATTCCCCGGCGCAAGCTGGCCGAGATGTGCCTGACCGGCGAGCCCATCACATCCGCACAAGCGCTCGAATACAACCTGGTGAATTACGTCAGCGATGAGGGTAGCGATGTCGACGCCAAACTGCAATGGCTGCTGGGCCGTCTGCTGGACAAGTCGCCCGCTGCCATCCGCCGCGGCCTCTACACCATGAAAATAATCGAGGCGATGGCGTTTGAAGAGAGCATGTCATTTACCGAGAGCCAGATTGCGCTGTTTACCCTGACTGAAGATGCCAAAGAGGGTCAAAAAGCGTTCCAGGAAAAACGCAAGCCGGTGTGGGCAGGACAGTAGATTGATTTCAGTGACGGGTCGTTTACGATGGCACCATGACTGAAACCACGTTTGACTACATCATCATTGGCGCTGGCACGGCTGGCTGCCTGCTGGCCAACCGACTGAGCGCCGACGCATCCAAGCGCGTGTTGCTGATCGAGGCCGGTCGCAAGGATGACTACCACTGGATCCACATCCCCGTGGGCTACCTCTATTGCATTGGCAACCCGCGCACCGACTGGCTCTACAACACCGAGCCCGACGCCGGATTGAATGGCCGCTCACTGCGGTACCCGCGTGGCAAGACGCTGGGGGGCTGCAGCAGCATCAATGGCATGATTTACATGCGCGGCCAGGCCCGCGACTACGACCAGTGGGGCAAGCTGCTGGGCGATGCCACCTGGGGTTGGGAAGATTGCCTGCCCTACTTCAAGCTGCATGAAGACCACTACAAAGGCGCCAATGAGGCCCATGGCGCACGCGGCACAGAGCCCACCCTGATGCAAAAGGACGGCAGCCTCTACCGCAAATTACTGCGCCACCACAACGCCGGTGGCGAGTGGCGCATAGAAAAGCAGCGCCTGCGCTGGGATGTCCTTGATGCCTTCGCACAAGCCGCAGTGCAGGCCGGCATTCCTGCCACGGATGACTTCAACCGGGGTGACAACGAAGGTGTGGGCTACTTTGAGGTGAACCAGAAAGCCGGCTGGCGCTGGAACACGGCCAAGGCGTTTCTGCGCCCCACCTGCTACGCACGCCCCAACTTTGAGTTATGGAACAGCGCACAAGTTGCCAAGCTGCTATTTCAACCCGCCACGGACTCGACGCCGCTGCGCTGCACCGGTGCCCAGGTGTGGGACGGCCACAGCATGGTGAACGCCACAGCCCGCAGCGAGGTAATTTTGTGCGCAGGCGCCATTGGGTCACCGCAAATCATGCAGCTCTCGGGGCTGGGTGATGCCAGCAAGTTACAAGCGCTCGGACTGCACGTCGAAAAAGACCTGCCCGGCGTGGGCGCCAACCTGCAAGACCATTTGCAGATACGCGCCGTGTTCAAAGTACAAAACACCACGACGCTCAACACGCAGGCCAACTCGCTGTTGGGCAAAGCAAAAATCGGCTTGGAATATGCCTTCAAACGTACCGGCCCGATGAGCATGGCGCCCAGCCAGCTCGGTGCATTTACCCGCAGCGACCCGGCGCAACCCTACCCCAATCTGGAGTACCACGTGCAGCCCCTGAGTCTGGAAGCCTTCGGGCAGCCGCTGCACACATTCAATGCCATGACGGCCAGCGTGTGCAACCTGAACCCCACCAGCCGGGGCACCGTGCACATCCGAACCGCCCAGTTTGAGGACGCCCCCGCCATTGCGCCCAACTACCTGAGCACGGATATAGATCGCAAGATCGCCGCCGATTCACTGCGCCTGACGCGCCACATCATGTCCCAACCCGCGCTGCAAAAATACCAGCCACAAGAGTTCAAACCCGGCATACAGTTTCAGTCGGATGAAGAACTGGCGAAGCTTGCCGGCGACATTGCCACCACCATCTTCCACCCGGTTGGTACCACCAAAATGGGCCGCGCAACCGATGCGCTGGCAGTCGTCGACGGACGGCTCAGGGTGCACGGTGTGCAGGGTCTGCGTGTGGTGGACGCGGGCATCATGCCGCTCATCACCAGCGGCAACACCAACTCACCCACGCTGATGATTGCCGAGAAAGCGGCACAGTGGATCATGGAAGACGCCTTGCTACAAACGAAGGGTTAATCCCGATGTAAAAGTGCGCGACCGTTGGTACAGTCACGTCACTCTAAAGGTTAGACGGCAACTGCAAGGTACAAACGAAAGAAGACGCCGAGGAGATGACGGCAAGCAACAATTAACAATTTCTGCATCCACCTTGAGATGCGGCTCATAAAGCACTGACTTGTTCAGTGCTTTTTTTTGCCTGGTGCGCGAATCGTAGTGCCCGTTGGTCCGACTGGGGCCTTCGCCACCTCTTCCCTTTGCCACACCTGCAATCCTCGGCTTCGAACCAGATCTTGCAGCATGCGCACCGGGAAGGTGTTGAGGGTGAACAGGATGTCGGCCACTGCGCGGTAGCGTGGAACGCCGTCGTACAGACTGCCCATCGTCGCGATCATGGCCATCACCGACCGGGACAAATGCAGATATTCGCCGCGCACCACCAAGCCCAACTGCTGGGTGTTGGACATCAGTTGAAGCAAGGTGTTGGCGCGCTTGATCCAACCCTCGGGGCCCTCCTGGTAGAGCAACCAGGCAAAGTTGTACGACAGCGGCGTGATCTTTTTCTTCTCCAGGGTGCGCTCCAGTGCCTCACGTATCTCGGCGCGGCGCTTCAGAGCCGCCTGCGGGTCGGAGCTGATACGGATTAACGCATCGGTCAGAAGATCAGCATCCGCGACAAGGGCACCCCGCAAGTAATTCAGCACGGGCCATATTTTTCCGGCCAATGGCACGGTATTGCCCCAGTCAATCAGGTGCAGGCGTGCCTGCTTGTCCACCATGACATTGCCCGGATGCAGGTCGCCGTGAATTTCCTGGTAGACAAAGATCTGACTCAAAATGATGAACAGAAATTTTCTGGCCAGATCACGTCGGTAGGCCAGTGGGTCCCGTGGCTGGAAGTGACCGATAGCACGTGAGATGTTGACCGCACCCTCGACGTACTCCATCTCGATCACGCGCTCGGTGGCCCGGTAGACCTGTGGCACGCGCCACACCAGGCTGCTTTGCGCGCGCAGTGAAAAGCGCTGCTGTGTCTGCGCCTCCCGCTCGAATTGCAGCTCGGCGCGAAAACCCTCAATGAAGCCGTCGATTTGCTCCATCATGGCTTTCAGGAAAGGCGTCAGCTTGCCGTGTGGCGCCCAATACTGGCTGGACACCAGCATCAACCCGATCGATGTCTTGCCCATCAAAAACTCACGGTCCAGGTTGTGCCGCCCGATTTTGATGATGACCGGCACCAGATGCTCCACGTCATGCAGCATGACCGGCTTCTTGGCCAGGTACACCGAGCCGATGGAGCCTGACTTGATGGGCCGCTCGGCATCGAACCCGAAGTAGATTTCTTCGGGTGGGCGGCCAAAACTGTCGATCAGGGCACTACGGGCCTCGGCGGCCGACATGGGCGGCACGTCTTCCTGGAACACCGCCAGTTCGCTGGCAATTTCCTCGGGCAGAAAGTCGGCGGTGGCAGCCGCCACCTGGGCCATCTTGATAAAGAACGGACCGAACTCCCGCACCATCTGGGCGACGATCTGGGCCTGGGCACGATAGTCTTTGGGGTCGGCCTGAAAAAAGGGCTTGATGTACCGCAAGGCCTTGATTTGGCGGCGAATAATCTGCAGGTCACTGCGCACCACCTGAACCCGGCGCAGCAGCGCGTCCATGCGGTTCTGGTTGCTGTAATAAATGTCCTTGAGCTCGTTGATGACCTCGACCAGCAAGGGCTCGTAGGTTTTGAGAACCAGGCGCGTGATGTCCAGCCCCAGGTCGGCCAAGCCGCGCAGCTCGGGGTCCGACATGAGTTCATGGAAAAAAGTCCAGAACTCGTCAACGATTTGTTGCGGCACGGGAATCGGTGAGCGCTCAACTGACTCGTTCACCACATAACGGATCAGGCTTTCGGTGGAACCCTCATTGGGCAGAAAGTTGCGGGAACGCAGGTAGGTGGTGATCGAACGAGTCTTCTCCGTGAGCGGATGCGCATAGAGCGCCGCAAAGATGCGGTCGATTTCCCGGCTGAACTCCGCTTCCCCGATATGGGTTTCGCCCCCGAGCTTGCGGGTGAGCGGCGCAAATGCGGTGACCACCCGGGCCGTGGACCCAGGCAACTGCGCGATCTCTTTGGCCCCCTGCAATATCCGCTTCCCGCTGGAGCGCACGGCGTCCATGGCGGAGGCAGGCGCGGGCGTTGCGATACGCTCAACACGTTTGCGGGGTTTACGTTTAGGAAGGCTGGTGGTCTGCGGCACAGCCGAAAATTATAGGTGGCCGGGGGTTCTTAGACGTTTTCGACCCGTAGCCCCCGTAAACAATGCGTGGCCAGCTACACTATTTATAGCAAATCGCAGTGGGATGCTGATGCGAAAATAACGCATGGAAATGCTGTTCGTGTCGTTGGCCTCGCTCCTGGCCGGTTTTGTGGATTCAATCGTCGGTGGTGGCGGGCTGATCCTGGTGCCTGCGCTGTTTGCGACATTCCCCGCCGCGCACCCGGCCACACTATTTGGCACCAACAAGGGGGCATCAATATGGGGCACGGCCATCGCCACGGTGCAGTACAGCAAACGGGTCGACTTGCCGTGGCAGGCCCTGGCGCCTGCAGCCGCGGTGTGCTTTGCGTCATCGCTCGGCGGTGCCTGGCTGGTCACCGTGGTTTCACCCGATTTTTTGCGCAAAGCATTGCCGCTGGTTCTGGTGATCGTTCTTGGTTACACCCTGGCCAAGAAACAACTTGGACGCCACCATGCTCCCCGTTTTTCAGGAACCAAAGAAACGCTGGTTGCCGGTGCGATCGGCGCCGTTATCGGCTTTTATGACGGTTTCTTTGGGCCTGGTACGGGCAGCTTTTTTGTATTCTTACTGGTTCGTTTACTGGGCTACGACTTTCTGCATGCATCCGCCGGTGCCAAGTTGCTCAACACAGCATCCAATCTGGCTGCGATTGCGCTGTTTGCTTTCAAGGGTCACGTGTGGTGGCACTTCGTGCTGGCCATGGCCATCGCCAATGTTCTAGGCAGCTTGGCAGGCACCCATCTGGCCCTGAAACACGGCACGGGTTTCGTGCGCGGGGTTTTCATTGTGGTCGTGACGGCCCTGATCCTCAAGACCAGCTACGACGCGTTTTTGCGCTAGAACATTAGCGCGCGGGCAACGGCGCACTGGCATCGGCCGTTGATGCAGTGGCACTGGCGTCAACCGCACTGCTTGCTGCACTGGCGGGTGCCGTTGGCACCGGACTCGCGGTAGTGCCCCGTGGCCAGGGAACCGTAGCTGCCACCAAAGGTTTGCCGATAGGCGCAGTGGCCTGCCCTTTTGTCACAGCGGCCAAGTCTTCTGCGTTGGGATACTGCCCCAGCAGCCAATAATCAAAAGCACGTCGTGCGATTGGTGCTGCTGAGGTAGATCCAAAACCTGCGTTCTCCACAATCACGGCCAGCGCAATTTTCGGATCATCAGCCGGCGCAAACGCGATGTACAGCGAATGGTCGCGCTGGCGCTCTTCCATCTTGGAAGCGATGTACTTCTCCTTGTTACCCATCGACACGGCCTGAGCGGTACCCGTCTTTCCCCCACTCAGGTAGCCTGCGCCAGCAAACACGCGGGCCGACGTGCCGCCTTGCGTTACGCCCACCATCGCGTTGCGAACAATGTCGACGTTCTCACGTTTAAAACCCAGAGACTCTTCGGGTACAGGCGGCAAAGGTGTGCGAACCCGGGTCGTCACGTCCTGTGTGGCAATCACCAGTTGGGGCTTGTGCTTGATGCCGCCATTGGCCAACGTCGAAACCGCCTGGGCCAGTTGCAGCATCGTGAAACTGTTGTAACCCTGCCCAATACCCAGCGAGATGGTTTCACCGGCATACCATTTCTTTTGCTCCGGGCGCTTGTAGTAGTTGCGCTTCCATGCCTGGCTGGGTAGCACGCCGCGCACCTCTCCGTGGATGTCGATGCCGGTAATCTGCCCAAAACCCAGCGGCTTCATGAAGTCGTGCATGGTGTCCACGCCCAGCTCATTGGCCAATGAATAGAAGTAGGGGTTGCTGGACTCCACGATGGCGCGACGCATGTCCATGATGCCGCCCTTCTCGTTCTCCGGACTTCCGAAACGGTGCCCGCCAAACATGTAGAAGCCGGGATCGTTGATCAGGGTGGTGGCCGAACGCGTTCCCGTTTCCAATGCGGCCATGGCCATGAACGGCTTGTAGGTGGAGCCCGGCGGGTAGGTTCCACGCAGGGCCCGATTCAGCAGCGGCTTGTCCAGAGACTCGTTGAGCATGGCCCAGTTTTCCTGGTCAATCCCTTCAACAAACAGGTTGGAATCGAAGGTGGGTTTGCTCACAAAGGCCAGCACCTCCCCGCTCTTGGGGTCCAGCGCCACCAGTGCACCGCGGCGCTCTCCGAACATGTCCTCAATCAATTTTTGCAGCTTGATGTCAATGGACAGCACAACCATGTTGCCGGGTGTTGACGGGTTGCTGGCGAGTTTGCGCATGGCGCGCCCTCCGGCCGAGGTCTCGACCCGCTCCACGCCCGTAGTGCCGTGCAACTGGCTCTCAAAGCTCTGCTCGACGCCCAGCTTGCCGATGTACTCGGTGCCCCGATAGTTGGCCTGATCGTCATCTTCTTCAATCTTCGCCTTCTCGGTCTGGTTGATGCGCCCGATGTAGCCAATCACGTGGCTGGCAAGCTCACCGTAGGGGTAGTTGCGAAACAGACGCGCCTTGATCTCGACGCCCGGAAACCGGAACCGCTGGGCTGCAAAACGCGCTACTTCGGTATCGGTCAGGCGGGTGCGAATCGGCAGCGACTCGAAACTTTTGGACTCTTCCATCAGCTTCTTGAAGCGTCGGCGGTCCCGCGTAGTGACATCCAATACCTTGGCCAATTCGTCAATGGTTTGCTCCAGGCCACCGGTTTTTGAGGGTGTAATTTCAAGCGTGTACGCAGAATAGTTGCTGGCAAGCAAAATACCGTTGCGGTCAACGATCAACCCCCGATTGGGAACGATGGGCACGATCGACGTGCGGTTGCTCTCGGCCTGCGCCCGCAGGTCATCGTGGCGCACCACTTGCAAGTACACCAGGCGGGCTGTTAGCAAGGCGAAACACACCAACACCAGCAAGCTGACCGCAAACACGCGGGTTCGAAAGCGTGCCAGGTCCGCTTCGACGTTGCGAATTTCAGTCATAGACGACACAGCGCAGGGCCGCCCCAAGCAAGGAGCGCCCCCACGGGGGGCAGTGCAGCACACGCAGTGGCAAACGTGGGGGCCATATTTATAGCGGTCTATTGGCGTCGGGGTCCGGAGCCCTGAGTTGCGGCGCGAGCAAAACAAGGCTGGCCACAGGCCACATGGCCGCCTCCACGACCGGCGCAAACAGCATTAACCAACCCGGAAAGGTGCCTCCAGCCAGCATACGTACCGCCAGTTCAACGGCATGCGCGACAGCAAACAACGGAAAGACTTGCGCTGCCTGGGAGGGCACCGAAAACCACAGTAGTCTTCGGTGAATGGTGATGGCAAAAAAACTCAGCACCGTGTAGGCCATCGCGTGCTGACCGAGCAGGCCACTCTGGTGCACATCCATCAGCAAGCCAAACACGAATGCGCCCCCAATGCTGACGCGCATGGGTTGGTGCACCGTCCAGAATACCAGCACCACAGCCAGCAAATCAGGGCTCCAGGCTGCACGACCCCAAAAACCCATGTTCTGCAACATGTTCAGCAGCATCGCCCCAATCAGGCTGCCCCAGATGAAGAACGGATTGGCAGGCAACAGCAACTGCTGACCGGGACGCATGATCATGAGCACACATCCATTTGAAGAAAGCACATCATCACATTGCTCATTTGACAACTCCGCGCCTGGACGCTACGGCGGGCACATCGGGTACAGGTCTTGGTGCAATTTGTTCCGTGACAGGGTAGAGCACCATCACGTGGGACGAACCCGAAACCTGGGCCAGTGGAACGCAATAAATGCGGGCAAATACGGCATCCACCCTGCGCTCGACCTTTTCGACACGCGCCACGGGCAAGCCCGGCGGATAGACACCATCGACCCCACTGGTAGTCAGCAAATCGCCCGCTGTGACATCGGCATTGGCAGCCATAAACCGCAGTTCCATGGCGTCGGCACGCAGCGAAACATCCCCATAGGCCACCCCTCGCGCACCGGTGCGGGTGTTGAGCACGGGAATGGCATGGTCGCGGTCGGTGATGAGGGTCACTTCGCTTACCAAAGGATAAACCCTGGTGACCTGCCCGAGAACGCCCGATTCATCGAGCACTGGCGAACCCAGATTCACATGGTCTGCCATGCCCTTGTCGATAATGACTTTGCGGCTGTAAGGGTCCGCCGCGTCATAAATCACCTGAGCGGCCGTTGAAGGCGACTGCAGGCGTGCGCGCAGTCCGAGCAATTTGCGCAGGCGCTCGTTCTCCAGCGACAACTGATCAACCTGGTTGGCGCGCTGAGACTGCAGGTTGTGCTTCTTGTTGGTTTCTTCCTGCTCAGCCTGAACCGCCGTCAGGGATGAGAAATACTGGCTCGTACTTTGGTACAGCAGGACAGGGCGCAGCGCCAACCACTGCGCCGGATACAGCACGGTGGCCAGTGCAATGCGCAGGGGCTGCATCACCTTGAACCGGGAATCAGCCACCATCAGAAACAAAGCCAGCGCGCTGCAGACGGCCAGCTTGGACAAGGCCGAAGGGCCCTGCCGAAAGAAAGGTGGGGGATCTCTGTCCAGCGTACCAAGAGGCATCGCTGTACCTGACTACTTATTCGCTGGTGAAAATGGAGCCCAGGCGCTCCATCTGCTCCAGCGCGATGCCGCAGCCGCGCACCACACAGGTCAGAGGGTCTTCGGCCACCAGCACGGGCAGGCCCGTTTCTTCTGCCAGCAAGCGGTCCAGGTCACGCAGGAGGGCGCCGCCGCCAGTGAGCATCATGCCGCGATCCGCAATGTCGGCACCCAACTCAGGAGGTGTCTGTTCCAGCGCGTTCTTGACTGCAGAAACGATGTTGTTCAGCGGATCGGTCAGTGCCTCCAGAATTTCGTTACTGGAGATGGTGAAGCTGCGGGGCACGCCCTCAGACAGGTTACGACCGCGCACTTCCATTTCCTTGACTTCAGAGCCAGGGAAGGCCGAACCGATTTTCTTTTTGATGGACTCGGCCGTGGGCTCACCAATCAACATGCCGTAGTTGCGGCGAATGTAGTTGATGATCGCCTCGTCAAACTTGTCACCACCGACGCGAACCGAGCCCTTGTAAACCATACCGCCCAAGGAAATAACGCCGACTTCGGTGGTACCGCCGCCGATGTCCACCACCATGGAGCCACTGGCTTCCGATACCGGAAGACCAGCACCAATGGCCGCCGCCATGGGTTCTTCGATCAAATAGACATCGCTGGCGCCAGCGCCCAAGGCAGACTCGCGAATGGCGCGACGCTCCACCTGGGTGGAGCCGCAGGGCACGCAAATGATGATCCGCGGGCTGGGGCGAAAAATGCCGCGCGGATGCACCATCTTGATGAACTGCTTGAGCATCTGCTCCGTGACCGTGAAGTCGGCAATCACGCCGTCTTTCATCGGGCGAATCGCTTCAATATTGCCGGGCACTTTGCCCAGCATGGCCTTGGCTTCCTTGCCAACGGCTTGAATCGTCTTTTTGCCTTGGGGGCCACCTTCGTGGCGGATGGCAACGACTGAGGGTTCGTCCAGCACAATGCCCTGGCCGCGTACAAAAATCAGGGTGTTGGCCGTACCTAAGTCAATGGCCAGGTCGGTAGAGAAGTACCGACGGAAAGATCCAAACATCACACATCCTCTCGGGCATGGGAGGCGCTTCGGCCCCCATCACCACGGTTTTATCGTTGAAAAATTGTCAGTTTGACGTCATTAGGCGCAACTTTTCAGCACGCACGCCAAAGGCAGGATAATAACCGATTGCCTGTGAACAGCCCTCCCTAAAGAAGCGCATTGGCACCGATTTACCTTTGGTTTCAACTCAATACGCACCATGTCACTGACATCTACCGATATCGCCCGCATTGCCAATCTGGCTCGCCTGGAGCTCGCACCGAGTGAGAGTGAGCGCATGCTCACTCAAATGAACAGCTTTTTCAGCATTGTGGAGCAAATGCGCGCAGTTGACACCACCGGCATCGAGCCGCTGGCCCATCCGGTCGTCATTCTGTCGGATATTGCGCTGCGCCTGCGTGAAGATGTGGTGAGCGAACCCAACCAGCGCGAAGCCAACCAGAAAAGTGCCCCCGCAGTCGAACACGGGCTCTTTCTCGTGCCCAAAGTGATTGAATAATTTTTTGAGCAGACGATGACGCAACCCCAAACCCTCTCCACCCAATTGCTGCACGACCTCGGCGTGCACGCACTGACCCAAGCCCTGGCGGCCAGGCAGGTATCGGCCGTCGAAGTTGCCCAGCATTTTCTGGACCGCAGCCAGGCCCATGCCGAGCTGGGCGCCTTTGTTGCCATACAGCCCGAGACCACGCTGTCGCAGGCCCGTGCAGCCGATGCCCGCATTGCCAATGGCACGGCGGGCGCGCTGGAAGGCGTGCCATTGGCGCACAAAGATATTTTTGCGACCCGGGACTTTGTCACGACCGCCGGCTCACGCATGCTCAAGGACTACCGCTCACCATTTGATGCGACCGTGGTCGCCAAACTGGCAGCGCAAGGCGTGGTCACGCTGGGCAAACTCAATTGCGATGAATTCGCCATGGGCTCCAGCAACGAGAACACTGCCATCTGCGCCGTGGGCCAGGACCATGTGGTGCCCGTGCGCAACCCGTGGCACACGGATCGCATCCCCGGTGGATCGTCCGGCGGCAGCGCAGCGGCTGTGGCCGCTCGCCTGGCACCCGCAGCTACCGGCACAGACACGGGCGGCTCCATCCGCCAGCCTGCATCGTTTTGCGGCATTACGGGCATCAAGCCCACCTATGGCAGGGCGTCACGCTACGGCATGGTCGCTTTTGCGTCGAGCCTGGACCAGGCTGGGCCCATGGCGCATTCGGCACAGGACTGTGCACTACTGCTCTCCGCCATGTGTGGCCCCGACCCGGACCGGGACTCCACATCGCTGGACGTACCCGAGGAAGACTTCTCGCTCAAGCTCAACGACTCCATTGACGGTATGCGAATCGGCATACCCAAAGAGTTTTTCGGTGAGGGCCTGGCACCGGATGTCCGCAGTGCCATTGATGCTGCACTGAAAGAATACGAAAAACTCGGCGCCAGGCTGGTACCCATCAGCCTGCCACGCACCGAGTTGTCCATCCCTGTGTACTACATCATTGCACCGGCCGAAGCCAGCTCCAACCTGAGCCGCTTTGACGGCGTGAAGTTCGGCCACCGCGCCAAGGTTTACACCGACCTGGCCGACATGTACAAGAAGACCCGCGCCGAAGGTTTCGGCGACGAGGTCAAACGCCGCATCATGATCGGCGCCTATGTGCTGTCGCACGGCTACTACGATGCCTACTACCTACAGGCACAAAAAATCCGCCGCATGATTGCTGACGACTTCCAGAACGCGTTCAAGGACTGTGATGTCATAGCCGGCCCAGTCGCCCCCACCGTGGCCTGGAAGATTGGCGCGCACAAAGATCCGCTGGCCGACTACCTGGCCGACATCTTTACCCTGCCCGGCTCGCTGGCCGGCCTGCCGGGCATGAGCGTACCGGTCGGCTTTGGCGAGGGCGGCCTGCCCGTTGGCATGCAGTTGCTGGGCAATTATTTTCAGGAGGCACGCCTGCTCAATGCGGCGCACCGTTTCCAGCAAGCCACCGACTGGCACGCACGCAAACCGGAGGGCTTCTGACATGAGCGAACCCATGAACACATTTGAAGCACAACAACAGGGCCGCCCGACCGGTCCGCTCGTTTCTGGCTATGAAGTCATCATTGGCTTCGAGACCCACGCCCAACTGTCGACCGCGAGCAAGATATTCAGCCGCGCGTCCACCGCCTTTGGCGCAGAGCCCAACACCCAGGCCTGCGCGGTGGACCTGGCCCTGCCCGGCACGCTGCCGGTCATGAACAAGGGCGCCGTGGAACGCGCCATCGAGTTCGGCCTGGCCGTTAACTCCCACATCGCAGCGCGGAGCATTTTTGCGCGCAAAAACTACTTCTACCCTGACCTACCCAAGGGCTACCAGATCAGCCAGTTTGAGATCCCGGTGGTGCAAGGCGGTGCGGTGGAATTCTTCTTGGGTGAAGAGAAAAAATCGGTACGCCTGGTGCGCGCCCACCTGGAAGAGGACGCGGGTAAATCGTTGCATGAAGACTTCATTGGCCAAACCGGCATTGACCTGAATCGCGCCGGCACGCCGCTGCTGGAAATCGTCACCGAGCCCGACATGCGCTCCAGCAGCGAGGCCGTGGCCTACGCCAAGGAACTGCACAAAATTGTGACGTGGATCGGCATCTGTGACGGCAATATGCAGGAAGGCTCGTTCCGCTGCGATGCCAACGTGTCGGTGCGCAAGCCCGGCGGACCGTTGGGCACGCGGCGTGAAATCAAGAACCTCAACAGCTTCAAATTCATGCAGCAGGCCATCGACTACGAAGTGCGCTGGCAGATCGAGCAGATCGAGGACGGCCATGCAATTGAGCAGGCCACCGTGCTGTTCAACCCGGACACCGGTGAAACACGCGCTATGCGCACCAAGGAAGATGCGGCCGACTACCGCTATTTTCCCGACCCCGATTTGCCACCGCTATGCATTTCAGAACATTGGGTCCAGCAAGTGCGAGGGCTGATGGCTGAATTGCCTCGAGTGATGGCCCAGCGCTTTGTGCAAGACTACGGCTTGCCGGATTACGACGCCACGCAACTGACCCAAAGCAAGGCCATAGCCAGCTACTTTGAGGAAGTGGTCAAAGCTTGTGGGCAAGCCAAACTGGCGAGCAACTGGATCATGGGTGAGGTGTCACGACGTCTTAACACCAAAGACATCGGCATTGAGGCCGCGCCGGTGAAGGCCACGCAGTTGGCTTCACTGATCAATCGAATAGCCGACAACACCATTTCGAACAATGCCGCACGGCAGGTGTTTGACACCCTATGGTCCGGAGAGGGCTCAGACGTGGACGCCATCGTTGAAGCCAAAGGTCTCAAACAGATGAACGACTCCGGCGCATTGGAGGCAATTGTTGATGCCGTCATCGCCGCCAATGCCAAGAACGTTACGGAATTCAAGTCGGGCAACGAAAAGGCGCTCAACGCCCTCGTCGGTCAGATCATGAAAGCCAGCAAGGGCAAAGCAAATCCGCAACAGGTGAATGATCTGCTGCGCAGCAAATTGAGCGCTTGATACCGGCAGGACAGCCGCTACGCTGTCCTCAGTCAATCCGGGTGCGCATTACTTGGCAGGAGAAGGCGCGATCGTGGTCCAGAGTTGGCGCAAACGCACCAGCTCATCGTCAAAGCGCGCGTTTACGCGCTTGATTTCGTTCTCCTGCTCGCCAATAAAGCGGCGCTGCACGGCTTGGCTCTGGATGTTTTCTTCCTGCTGGCGACGCACATAGGCGGGAGCTTTGCTAGGGTCCTTTTTGTAGAACTCCATTTCTTCATCAACAACAACCCGCTGTTTGACCAGTTCCTCCAAACGGTTCTTGGCCGCTTGAATGACCACGGAAACCTGCTCCATGGCCTCCTGGCGTTCCTGATCATGGATTCCCTTGTTCGGGTAGCGAGTCAGCAACGCGCGGTCACGTCGCTTTTCATCGGCCGTGCGGCTGCGCTCCTCAATTTCCCGCTTTTCCTTTACTTCCAGGTCTGCACGTTCCTGCGCCGTCAGCGTGGGTCCCACCTTGGCCTTAACTGTGCCACTGGGGTTCAGTATCTTTTGCTCACGGTCTGTGCATTCAGGAATGGGGCGGTCCGCCGTGAGCTTGCGTCCTTTCGCATCGACACAGGTGTACACCCCTCCGACAGTGGATGGCGCTTGTGCCCAGCCACTGGCACACACAACGACCAGCATCGCCGCTACAGCGGCCAAAATCCACCTGTTCTTTTTCATTCTCACCCTTCATCGACTCCATAGCGCTCACGGTAGGCCAGCACCTGCTGGTACTCTTGAGCCAATCTGCCGTCACTGCTACCGGACAGATATTGCATCAAATCGCTCAGCTTAGCAATCGCGCAAACCTGCAAACCCAGCTGCCGTTGCACAAATTGCACGGCACTGTAGGGCACATCCTGACCATTCTCAGTCGCTTTTTCCTGGCGATCCAGCGCAATCAGAACCGCATGCGGCGTTGCACCCGCAGCCTGGATGATGGCAATTGATTCCCGGGTGGCCGTTCCGGCAGACATCACGTCATCCACAATCAGCACGCGACCTTTGAGCGGTGCACCCACCAGGGTGCCGCCTTCGCCATGGTCCTTGGCCTCTTTGCGGTTGTAGGCAAAGGGCACGTTGCGCCCTCGGCGGGCCAGTTCCACCGCCAGTGCTGCCCCTAACGGAATACCTTTGTAGGCCGGGCCAAAAACCATGTCAAACTCCACGCCGCTGGCAATCAGGCGCTCGGCATAAAATTCGGCCAAACGCCCTAGCTTGGCCCCGTCGTCAAACAAGCCCGCGTTGAAGAAGTACGGACTCATTCGCCCCGCCTTGGTCTTGAAAGAGCCAAAGCGCAGCACCCCGCACTCCACTGCAAATTGCACAAAATCGAGTGCCAAAGAGTCGCGATTCGCCATGAAGAATTCCTTGTTTAAATTGACCAGCCTCAACCTCAACGGCATACGCTCAGCCACCAGTAAAGGGCTGGAAGCCTGGCTTGCCAAAGCCCAGCCTGATTGTATTTGCGTGCAGGAAGTCAAAGCCCAGGCGGCCGATGTAGCCGGCAAGTTCGAAACCCTGGCCGGCATGAAGGGGCATTTTCACTTTGCAGATAAAAAGGGCTACTCCGGCGTGGCCGCCTATACGCGCCTGGAGCCCACCGACGTCATCGTCGGATTTGACGGCGGGGAATTTGACGGCGAAGGGCGTTATGTGGAACTACGGTTTGACACCCTGGCACGCCGACACTCCATCATCAGCGCATACTTTCCTAGTGGGTCATCAGGCGATGAGCGCCAGCAAGCCAAGTTCCGGTTTCTCAATGCGATGTACCCGCACCTACAGCAACTCAAGGCGCAGCGCGACTTCATATTGTGCGGCGACATCAACATTGCCCACCGAGAGGCCGATCTAAAGAACTGGCGCAGCAACCAGAAGAACAGCGGCTTCACACCCGAAGAGCGTGCCTGGATGACAAAACTCACCATCGAGGGCGGCATTGTCGACGTCTACCGCCAGCTTGAACCCGACGCGACCGACAACTGCTACACATGGTGGAGCAACCGCGGACAGGCCTATGCAAACAATGTAGGGTGGCGACTGGACTACCACCTCGCAACACCCGCATTGGCCGCTGGCGCACAGTCAGTGGATATCTACAAGGGCGAGAAGTTTTCTGACCATGCCCCGGTGACGATTGCCTACGCGTGGTAGCGTTTCAAAGAATGCGCATCCGCTTGGCCTGCTCGGTCAGTTCAGCACGGAAATTCGGGTGCGCAATGCCGATTAGTGCCAATGTACGCTGCTTCATGGATTTGCCCCGCAACTGCGCTACACCGTACTCGGTGACGACGTAGTTGATGTCGTTCTTGCTGGTAGTGACATGGGTACCAGGCGTGAGCGTCGGGACAATGCGTGAAATCGTGTCATTCTTGGCGGTGGACGGCACCACGATGAACGCCTTGCCGCCGCGCGACCGATTGGCGGCCCGCACAAAGTCTGCCTGCCCGCCGGTACCCGAATAGGGCGAGAAGCCCAAACTCTCAGAGCCGCACTGGCCCTGAAAGTCAATCTGCAAGGTCGCATTGATGGCGACCAGGTTGTCGTTCTGTCCAGCGAGGTAAGGGTCGTTGGTAAAGCTGACCGGATGTATCTCCAGCCCCGGATTGCGGTCCATATAACGGTACAGTTTTTGCGAACCCAGCGCAAACGTAGCGACCATCTTGCCGGGCAAATAATTCTTGCGCCGGTTGGTAATGGCGCCGCTCTCCACCAGTGTCAAAATGCCATCACCAATCATTTCGGTGTGAATCCCCAGATCGTGCTTGCTGGTGAGCTGCATCACCACCGCATCCGGTATACCGCCATAGCCAATTTGCAGGGTCGAGCCATCGTCAATCATGTCCGCAACATATTTGCCTATGGCTTCCTGAACCGGCCCGATTTTTGGCAGACCTACTTCCAACACGGGTTGGTCGCTTTCGACCAGCGCCGTCACTTGGGAGATGTGCACATGGCAGTTGCCAAACGCGAACGGAACGTTGGGATTGACCTCCAACACCACGACACGCGCCTTGGCAACAGCGGCCATGGTGTAGTCCGCGCCCAGACTGAGCGAGAAAAAACCATGCGCATCCATGGGCGAGGCCATCGACAAGACCACATTGGCAGGAATTTGACCGCGTTCAATCTGCTGCGGGATTTCCGAAAAATAGTTGGGCAAGAAATCGATCCACCCCTCTTGCCCGCCAGCACGCGTGGCGCCGCCAAAGAAGAAAGCGACATGGCGAACATGGTCCACAGTTTGAGGGTCGATGTAGCCGTACTTGCGCATGGCCAATATCTGCGAAACCTTGACATCCGAGAAGTCGTATCGTTGCTCTGACAACGCAGTCAGCAGGGCAGGCGGCTCACCTACTCCGGTGGGCACGATGATGGTATCGCCGTTGCGGACTAGGCGCACCGCGTCTGCGGGTGCCATCCGTTTTTGCTGGTACAACTGTTGTGGTGTCATGTGTGGATACAGGTGTTGATGAAGTTGAAGGACATTGTTCTCGATTTTCCTGACACTGGGCTTGTCGTGCGTCAAAAACCGTTTTCCCAAGACGCTACATTATTGATAGCTGTCTACGCATATCCTATGGGGGCTAGCGGCATTTTTCGGAAGTACATGACTTGCAATGGGCTAAGTCCCAGAGAATGGTACTAATATTGCACCATGAAGCAATACCAAGACGCAACGTCCAGCGCGATCATGCTTAAAAGCGCCTACGACTCTCACCAAATATGGAAAGAGAATTTGCGGAGCGCCGTCAAGGCGCAAGCGGCGATAGACACTTCAGCTATTGCAAGGGATGACTGTTGCGACTTGGGCCGGTGGCTCTACGCGGACGGCCAAAGACCTCACTGGGGCAAACCGGAATTTCAAAGCCTTTTGTTGCATCACAAAGAATTTCACTTGCTGACCGGCGCGGTGGCAGAAGTCATCAACCAAAAACAGTACGCGTTGGCGGAAGCCTACCTCAGCAACGACACGCAATTGGCCCACTCCTCCAATGAGGTGGGAGAGGCCATTCGTCGCCTGGAGACCGCCCTACAGGCGTAACCCAGGGTAGTCGGCCAATTCTCAGAATGAGTCAACGGCCTGCCCGGCTGCACGCTGGCGAATGCGCCGTGCCGGCAATGCGACGTTGCGCTCCACCCAAGTTCTGAACCGCAGCGCCACAGGGTCGCTCAGTTTGGAGAGGTGCTCAATCAGAGTGTCGTCCCGTATGTGCATGCGCGCGGGCTTGCCTGCCAGCAGCACTCGCTCCGGGTAGGTGATACCCAGCAGGCGCGCATTCAGCTTGCGGCCCAGCACCCGCTCCACGTCAGCCAACGGCAACCAGCGCCAACTGTCTTCGTCGTCCAGCACATGGATGGTGGTATCTTTGAACACATAGTGCGTTCCGTGTGCCGGCATCCACACGTGCGCACGCACGCCGTGGCGAAAATTAGCGACCAGATTGATCAGTGGTCGGGCAATGGCCGCGCCGTAAGCCGGCGCGGTGAATACCAGCATGTACTTACCCAACCAATACCCCACCAGCCCGTAGCAGACCGTGCACAGCGCAATTTGAACCGACGGGAAGCTGAGCCAACGTTTCATGTCTGGATCCTGAAAACGACTAAAAGCCCTTATAGGGTGCCAACAACAAAATACATATCTATCTCACCCTTACCTTTAGCATTGACCTTGCCGCGGCATTAGCAGACGCAGTCGTAACGAATCAGGTCGTCGATGCAGGTGAACCATTGACGCGACCGACTTCGCCCGAACTTTCCATGCTTGAGGCGATCGTGCGCTTAATGGCTCGCCCAATCGGTACGCAGAACTAATGTAGTATGACAATGATAAATCCGCGTAAGCTGGGCGGTTAATCTGGCTTCTTGCGCCAACCAAAAAGGACTAAAGCCTTGCCATGCCAATTCACTTTGTTCGAACACTTCAATCGCTGAGCTTGATCGCAGTGGTGATTGCCAGTCAATCAACTGCGTCTGCCGAGGAGCCATCGCCATCCATGGCAGAAAAGAAGCTCAGAATGCTCGAAGGCACTTCAACCGGCATCGTCATCTTCGACTTCAAAAAAACTCCACAATCGCCAGCTTCAGCAACTGCCAAATCCGAGGCGCAGAGTAAGCCATCTGCCGAGTCAGCACCCCAAGCGCCCGATAGATCTGGATTTTTGAGCGCACTGCCACCGCCAGACGGCAGATCGTTGAATGACCTTCGCCGTTTTGGTACAGCGGACGGTGGAGTAGTGGTTCCAACTGCGCCCACGCCAATGAAGCCCCACGCGGACCCTTCGGCTAGACCTTAAACGCATGCAAACACAAAGCTTTATCGTCGGCAAAGATGCCTCCCTCGAAAGCACTATTGCCACCATGCAGGGCAAGCTTGCTGCGCTGGGATTCCACGTGGAGGAGCGATCCTGGCTCAACCCCATAGACGGTATCTGGTCGGTGCATGTGCGCGACCGCGACTGCCCCTTGATGTTCACCAACGGCAAGGGCGCCTCCAAACTGGCCTGCCTGGCCAGCGCGCTGGGCGAGTTTTTTGAGCGTCTGTCATGCAACTACTTCTGGAACCACTACTACCTGGGCCGCGAGTACGCGGAAGGGTCTGGCCGCGCCTTTGTGCACTACCCGCAGGAGCAGTGGTTTCAACACGGCGAAGACGGCGCCTGGCCCGTCGATCTGTTGACACCCGAGTTGCAGGTGTTTTACAACCCGCGCGGCACGATTGACGCCCACACGCTGGTGGACTTCAACTCCGGCAACCAGGAACGAGGCATCTGCGCCATTCCCTACGTGCGCGAGCGCGATGGCAAGACCGCTTTCTTTCCGGTCAACGTCATTGGCAACCTGTATGTGAGCAACGGTATGTCGGCCGGCAACACAGCACCCGAGGCGCGCACACAGGCGCTATCCGAAATTTTTGAGCGCTATGTCAAATTCCGCGTGATCAGCGAAGGCCTGTGCCTGCCCGAAGTGCCACAAGACGTGATCAACCGCTACCCGCGCATTGCGGCTGGCATTCAAGGCCTGCGTGATGCAGGCTTTGGTATTCTGGTGAAAGACGCCTCGCTGGGCGGCCAGTTCCCGGTGATGAACGTCACCCTGCTGAACCCGCACGACCAAGGCTGCTTCGCCAGCTTTGGCGCGCACCCGCGTTTTGAGATCGCGCTGGAGCGGGCCTTGACCGAGCTGCTGCAGGGCCGCGCGCTGGATGCCCTGGGCGGATTTCCCGCGCCGGGCTTCGACATGGAAGAGATTGCCAGCTCGCCCAATATCGAAATTCACTTTGTGGACTCCAGCGGCCTGATTCACTGGAACTTCCTGAGCAGCCAGCCTGACTTCCCGTTCAACAACTGGAACTTCAGCAGCACCACAGCGGAAGACTATGCGTGGTCGGTCAAGGCTATCCACCAGCTGGGTTTTGACATTTACGTCGCCGACTTTCAGCACCTGGGCGTCTACGCGTGCCGCATCATCGTGCCCGGCATGTCCGAGATTTACCCGGTAGACGAGCTGGAGTGGGAAAACAACAGCGTGGCCAACGACATTCGCGAAGCCATTTTGAACCTGAGCGACCTGGACCACGACGAATGCAGCGATCTGCTGGAAACGCTCAACGAAAGTGGTCTGACCGACGACCGCCTGGTGGCCGCGCTGATTGGCCTGGCTCCGGGAGACAACCCGTTCTGGAAAGACCTGCGCGTGGGCGAACTCAAGACCTTACTGGCGCTGGCCATTGCCGACAGCAAGGCCACGGCCGAGGGCTGCGAATGGGTGCGCCACTTTGGACAAGTCAACCCGGCGCGCAGCCAAATTTACGCCTGCATTGAAACCCTGCAACAGCTCGATGGCCATGCAGACATTGCGCACTTCAAGTCCGGCCTGCAAAACCTCTACAGCGCCCAGACTTTGCAGCAGGCCCGCGCACTGCTCAATGGCTCGCTGCGCTTCTTTGGCGAACCCTCACCCGGGATAAGCCTGGAGGGTTGCGATATGCACCAGCGCTTGCTGGCAGCGTATGGCAAGCTGCACCCGCAAGCGATGGCTAAATAAGCTGCTTTTTGGTCTTGCGGGGCGTTCCGCGTCTCTCTGTATGAACCTGGGACGTATATGCGGATGTCATCTGGTCTTCCAGGGCGAGCGCGCAGGCTTCCATGTCGCTCGATGCTCTGGACTGAAGCGCCTTTTGAATTGACAGGCTGGCAATCAACTGTGCCGTTGCCTGGTCGCGGGCGGCGGCCATCCATGACTGAAAGACGTTATCAAACAAGGGGGGTTGCATCATGTAAAACATATCGAATCCTTTCTAGATGTGATCTGTGTTTCGAATGTCTTGTTCAATGCAGTTATGGACAAACTTCGCGCCGTTGATGCCGCAATAACCAACGCAATGTGCGCTTTGCTCTCCCCCTTCGAGCCCATCATTCGGCGTAGCATTGGCGCCTCGATCATTTTACAGGCCGTGCCTGCATCGCTAGCGCGAGCGGGCCCGCTCGTACAGGGGCATCACCTTGGGCAGGTTGACCTCGATGTCAGCAATCCGACTTTTACCTGAAGGGTGGGTGGACAGCCACTGCGGTGGCGCACCCTTGCTGGAGGCACTCATTTTTTGCCACAGCGTAACGCCGGCACGCGGGTCGTAGCCGGCACGGGCCGCCAGCTCCATACCCACCAGGTCGGCCTCGGATTCGTCTTCACGCCCGAACTCCAGTGTCAGCAGATTCGCGCCACCGTTCGCAATCCCATCGGTAATGCGGGGGTCAATGCCAAAGAAACTGGCCGCCAGGGCACCGCCAATGCGGGCGGCCCCGTGCGTCACCGCGCTCTTGCCCATGCGCTCGCGGGCGTGCTCACGCAGGGCATGGGCGATTTCGTGGCCCATGACCATCGCCACTTCATCGTCGGTTAGTTTCAACTGCTCCAGGATGCCGCTATAAAAGGCAATCTTGCCGCCGGGCATGCAATAGGCATTGATCTGGTTGGAGCCAATCAGATTGACTTCCCACCGCCAGTTGCGTGCACGCGGGTTCCACTCCAGGGCAAAGGGAATGATTTTTTGGGCAATGGCGCGCAAACGCAGCACCTGGGCGTTGTCCTTCGGAGCCAGTGCCCGCTTGCTCTCGGCCTGTGACAACATCTGCAGGTATTGCTGTGCAGCCGATTGCTCCACTTGCTCGGCTGGCACCAGCTTGGCAAATGACGAATTGCCACCCACCTCCACGCCTTCCCGCGCCTGAGCGGGCAGCCCCGCTCCCGCCAGGACCAGTGCTAGCAAAAAAGCGGTCCACGAGAAAGCCTCGCGCAACGCTGTGCGGTCTGATTGGGCGGGAAAGTGAACAAGTGTCATGACGCTATTATTCCTGTATGACGACACCAACGCCCGACACCCCTCATTTGGCTGACAAGCCCTCATGGCTTGACACCCTGAAGGTGTACCTGGAGCCGGCCTCGCTGCGCATGCTGTCGCTCGGGTTTTCGGCCGGGCTGCCTTTGCTGCTGGTGTTTGGTACGCTGAGTTTCTGGTTGCGCGAGGCGGGCATTGACCGCACCACGATCGGCTTTTTGAGCTGGGTCGGGCTGGCCTACGGCTTTAAGTGGGTGTGGTCGCCATTGGTGGACCGGATGCCTATTCCCCTGCTGACACGCCTGCTGGGGCGCCGGCGCAGCTGGCTACTGCTGGCGCAAAGCATGATCATGGTTGGACTGATCATGATGGCGCTGACCGACCCCACACAGTCTTTAGCACCCATGGTGTGGTGCGCGCTGGCCGTAGCCTTTGGGTCGGCCACGCAGGACATTGCGCTGGACGCATTCCGCATCGAGTCTGCGGCCACCGAACGCCAGGCCGCCCTGTCGGCCACCTACCAGACCGGCTACCGGCTGGCCATGATCTGGGCCGGTGCGGGCGCACTGTGGATCGCGGCGCGGGCCGAAATGCCAGGCTCGCTTGCCATTAGCGCCTATCAGCACGGTGCCTGGCAAACGGCCTACCTGGTCATGGCGGCCAGCATGCTGCCGGGCGTACTGACGGTTTTGTTCTCACCAGAACCTGCACACCGGACCATCCCCCCGGCCAAAAATGCGGCAGACTGGTTGCGCGGCGCTTTGGTGGAACCCTTTGCAGACTTCATCAGACGCTACCGTTGGCAGGCCGTGCTGATTCTGACGCTGATCGCCACCTACCGCATCAGCGATGTGGTGATGGGCATCATGGCCAATCCGTTTTACGTCGACATGGGTTTCACCAAGGACGAAGTGGCCGCCGTCACCAAGATTTACGGTGTGGTCATGACGCTGGTCGGCGCCTTTGTGGGCGGCGCCCTGTCACTGCGCATGGGCGTGATGCCAGTGCTGATGCTGGGCGCTGCCCTGAGCGCAGCCACCAATCTGCTGTTTGCCTGGCTTGCTGGGCAGGGCCACGACGTGCAAGCCCTGATATTTGTGATCTCGGCCGACAACCTGGCCAGCGGCATTGCCTCGGCTGCCTTCATCGCCTACCTCTCCAGCCTGACCAATGTGAACTACTCGGCCACCCAGTACGCCATGTTCAGCTCGATGATGCTGCTGCTGCCCAAGTTTGTTGCGGGCTATTCGGGCGTGTATGTGGACCGTTTTGGCTACAGCAGCTTTTTTACCGCAACTGCCCTGTTGGGGGTTCCGGTGCTGGCGCTCGTTTGGTTGACCTCTCGCATCAAATAGGCCACTAGTCCCCGTAAAATAAGCGCAGATAGCTCCTGTTTTCATAGCACATAGAGTGACAGCCGCAAGGTCGTTGGGGAGGCCGCGACCCGCGCAGCGGTGGAGCGTGGTGGCCGTTTTACGAAACTTTACAGACACTTCAGGCCACGCTCACACTCCAAACCTCGCGCAGCGCTAGACTGACACCATGAACCAGCACTTGTTGATGATCGAAGACGATGCCCGCCTGGCTGCCATGGTTGCTCAGTATTTGCAACAATCTGGCTATACGGTCAGCTGCGTTGGCGATGGGCAAAGCGGCCTGGAGGCCCTAGTGAACCCCAGCAAGGGTGCAACCACCGATCTGGTGATTCTCGATCTGATGCTGCCCGACATCGACGGCCTGGAAGTGTGCCGCCGCATTCGCGCACTGCCCCCTCCCCTGGCACAGGTTCCTGTGCTCATGCTCACTGCCAAGGGCGACGCCATGGATCGCATCGTTGGTCTGGAAATTGGGGCCGACGACTACCTGCCCAAGCCGTTCGAACCCCGCGAACTGCTGGCGCGAATTCGAGCCGTACTGCGCCGGAGCGGAGAAGCCCCGGTCGCCGAGAATTCGGTCTTGCGTTTTGGATCACTGGAAATTGACCGCGATGCGCGTAGCGTATGCGTGGGCGGTGCAACCTGCGACCTGACTTCGTACCAATTTGATCTTTTGGTAACGCTGGCCGAGCGCGCCGGGCGGGTACTAACCCGCGACCAAATCATGGAGTCGGTGCGTGGCCGCGAGCTGGACGCCTTTGACCGCTCCATCGACGTGCACATGGGTCGCATCCGCTCGGCCATCGAAGTAGACCCCAAGGCACCCAAACGTATTCTGACGGTGCGCGGCGTAGGTTATGTGTTTGCCCGTCAGCAGGATTGAGGTCCACTGACCCGATCTACGCCATGAACCGGCTCTACATCCGCATCTGGCTCGCCGTCGTGCTGGCCGTGGCCGTACTGACCTTTCTGGTAGGTTGGGCCTGGCGCATGGCAGCAGACGCGCCCTTGCGCGATGTTGTGGCCCGCAACCAGGCCGGCGAGATTATTGGCCATGGGCAAGCCCGATTAAGGCGTTCGCCAGGGGAACGTCCCACCGATGGTCCGCACGAAGCAGGCACCGGCGACGGGCCTGACCACCCGTCGCACGGTCGTTTTGGTGCGGGTCCCGAGTTTGATGTGCGTATGCAGGACGGCCAGACCATTCACATCCATTTGCCCCGACCACCGCAGTCCAATTGGCGCGCACCGTTCGGTTTTTTCTGGACGTTGGGCCTTGTCGGCATTGCCGTGGCACTGGCGACCTATCCCATAGTACGGCGTCTGACACGCCGGCTCGAAACACTGCAAAACGGTGTGGAGCGATGGGGCGACGGCGACCTGAGTGTGCGCATTCCCGTGACCGGCGACGACGAGGTGGGGTTTTTGGCCACCCGCTTCAACCACGCAGCGCAGCAGATCGAAACCCTTGTCAAAGCCCGCGATGCGCTGCTGGCCTCTCAGAAGTCCTTGCTTGCCAACGCCTCGCACGAGTTGCGCTCACCACTGACCCGCATTCGCATGGGGCTCGAATTCATGTCCAGCCCAGGCGATGTGGCTGCAGGCCAGGCCAAAGACGAGATCGCCCGCAATATTGGCGAACTGGACCAGCTAATTGACGAGATTCTGCTGGCCAGCCGTCTCGATGCGAAAGAGGCGGACTTGGGGACCATCGAGCCGGTCGACCTGATCGGACTGGCAGCAGAGGAATGCGCGCGAACTGAAGCCACACTGGATATCCAGACCCCTGGGGGGGAATTTATCGTCCCCGGTGTCAGCAAACTGCTGCGCCGGGCCGTGCGCAACTTACTGGAAAACGCCCGCCGGCATGCCAACGGTGCCGCCATTCTGTCGCTGTCGCTAGAGGGAAGCGAGGTTTGTGTCCGTGTCTGCGATAGCGGGCCCGGTGTACCACAGGCCTATCAGAATCGTATTTTTGAGCCTTTTTACCGGCTACCCGGGGCGTCAGAACGCGACGGCGGCATGGGGTTGGGACTGTCCCTGGTCAAATCCATCGCCTTGAGACACGGGGGGTCAGTGCATTGCAGCAATCGAGAAACCGGAGGGGCCTGTTTTGAATTACGACTCCCAATCGCAGCACCGGCCACCTAAAATTTGGTCTGAAGGCCCGGAATTGCGAACTTAATCACGTTTTTTGTAATAAATAGTATCTCTCTCACACAAATGGGGGATACCGCACCATCCCCATAGAACGTACAGTTCACCCAACTGCTGTCACAGTTTAAAAGGATTGAAGACCGAGCTGCCAAGAGCTTGGCTTCCAAGCGATCCAACGACGTTCCCTTTTGGGAACTTTTACAAAGCCACCTCACGGTGGCTTTTTTTTGCAAACTCCGCGCACTAAAAGCTGCGGGGTAGTCTACCGTCCAGCTTTGAAATTGGTGAAAGTTCGGGTCTGCACCTTGCGCACAGCCTGGGGCAGCGCGTCGGGCGGAACCATGGTTTTGGTGGCGGCGGCATCCAGGAAGATGGTCTTGTTCTCAGCGACGTCCTTATTCACAAATTTCAGTGAAGCCGCATTCGGGTTGGCATAAAACACCTTATTGGTCAGCGCCGCATGCACTTCGGGACGCAGGATGTAGTTGATAAACAAGTGTGCGTTTTCCACGTTCTTTGCGTCTTTGGGTATGGCCATGGTGTCAAAGAACAGCGTAGCGCCAGTTTTAGGGATCAACGACTCAATCACCACGGGCGTTTTGCCCTTGGCGGTAGCAGCGCGGTTGCGCGCGATATTGATGTCGCCCGAGTAGCCCATCACCAAACAGGTGGCGCCGCTGGCCATTTCCTCGATATAACCGGACGACGAAAAGCGTGTCACATAAGGACGAATGGCAGCGAGCACTTTGGCAGCCGCAGCGTAGTCGGCTACCTCTTTGCTGAATGCAGGCTTGCCGGCATACATCAACGCAGCCGGTATCACTTCCGACGCAGAATCCAGCACACTCACGCCGCAGCCTTTGAGCTTGCTAACGTATTTGGTGTCGAACAACAAGCTCCACACGTTGTCCGGCATAGGCATATCGCCCAGCGCAGCCTTGACCTTACCGACATTGATACCGACCGTCACATAGCCCCACAGCCAGTCCACCAGATAAGCGTTATCCGGGTCCACCTTGCCCAGTTGCTCCAGCAGACCCTTGTCAAGATTGCCCCAATTGGTCAGCTTGGTACGGTCCAGCTTTTGCAGCAGGCCACCTTCGATCTGGGCCTTGGCGAAGTGAGAGCCAGGCACCACGATGTCATACCCCGAACGCCCTGCCACCAGCTTGGCGTGGAGGATTTCGTTGTTATCGTAGTTGTCGTAACGAACCTTGATGCCGGTCTCTTTCTCGAAGTTCTTGATCGTGTCTTCGGCGATGTAGTCCGACCAGTTGTACACGTTGAGCACTTTGGTGTCTGCAGCGTGCGCGCCCGTCGTTGCCAGGAACGCGCTGGTCAGGAGTGTCAATGTGGCGGCCATTTTTTTCATACGCTTGCTCATTTCAATCCATCCTTTCGGCAATTTAAAAAAACTACAAAAATCGTAACACGTCATCGGGCTGAATGTCGACCAGGCAGCGTGTGTGACCCAAAGGACATTCGCGTTCGAAGCATGGCGCACAGTCTAGCGGCGGCTGGTACTGGGGGTCATCTTTGAGCCAGACCACATGGGCCAACGAATTCAGGGGCGGTGTGTGCAGCGGGCTGGACGACCCGAAGATTGCCACCTGAGCCACTCCAAACGCAGCAGCAACGTGCATTAATCCTGAGTCATTGCTCACCATGGCTTTTGCGGCAGCAATGGCGGCCAGCGCCTGGTCCAAAGACGTGCGTCCCGACCAATCCAGGCAATGGCCCGGTCTGACTGCATTCACGGTGCGCGAGATTTCTGTGCACAGTGCAGCATCGTTGCTTGAACCCAGCAGCACAACTGGTAATGGCAACTGCTCGGCCAACACAGCAAAGTGACTGGCGGGCCAGCGTTTGGCTGGACCAAATTCTGCACCGGGGGCAAAAACGTAGTACCCCCCTTTCTGCAAGTGCAGCGCCGCCAACGCGGCATCAATAGTTGCGCCCGATAGGTGCAACTCGGGCCGATCGTCGGTCACATTGACTGCACCGCTGAGTGCCGAGTAAAAAGCGATCATGGGTGGATGCGCATCCGTACCCGGGTTGGGCAAGCGCTGCGTGAGGACGCCGTAGCGGGACTCGCCGTGATAGCCGACCCGTCTGGCGATACCTGCCCACCAAGGCAGCAACGCGCTTTTAAGAGAATTAGGGCAAACGTAGGCTGCGTCAAACCGATCGCGCAACTGACGCGCGATACTGCGGCGCACACGCCACTGCAATCCTCCGTGCGCAAAGGGCAGTTCGATAACCTGGGCCACTTGCGGCATGGCCCGATACACCGGAGCCACCCACGGCACGGCGCCCACTGTCAGTGTTTCACCGCGCGCCTGCAAGCGCCGCAAAAGGGGTTCGGTCATGACCGCATCCCCAATCCATTGAGGGGCAATGACCAGTGAAGCGGTCAAGACTGCGACCGTCTAGTGCCCGTGGAAATGCTCGCCATCCTTAAGCTTGTACACCGTGCCGCAGTAAGGGCACTTGGCTTCACCTGATTTGCCCACATCCAGAAAAACGTTGGGATGCGTATTCCAGGTTTCCATTTTTGCCAGTGGGCTGGGGCACATGACTCCGCCCTGATGGTTCAGGTCTGAGGCCAAGAGTTCAATCTTCATGTTTATTCCTAATCAGTTGAAGTCAACGCATGCCGCTACTGGGCTGCGCTCTGTCCCGCAAAGTTATTGATTTACTTTCGTAAGCCAGTGGGCATATTTTGGGTTGCGGCCGTTGACAATGTCAAAAAACGCGCTCTGGATTTTCTCGGTGACAGGGCCACGCGAACCCACGTAGTCGTCTTTTCCCAGCTCAATACGATCGAGTTCGCGGATGGGCGTGACCTCGGCGGCCGTGCCGGTGAAGAAGGCCTCATCGCAAATATAGACCTCATCGCGGGTGATGCGCTTTTGCACCAATTCCAATCCCAAGTCCTTGCAGATGTGCATGACAGTGTTTCGGGTGATGCCGTTCAGGGCGCCAGCCGACAAGTCGGGTGTGTAGACCACCCCGTTTTTTACGACAAATAGATTTTCACCGGCGCCTTCGGACACAAAGCCATTGGCATCGAGCAACATGGCTTCATCGTAGCCATCGTCTGTTGCTTCCATATTCGCCAGGATGGAGTTGGTGTAGTTGGAGACCGCCTTGGCCTGTGTCATGGTGATGTTGACGTGGTGGCGGGTGTAACTGGAAATCTTGACCCGGATACCGCGCTTCATGCCTTCTTCACCCAAGTAGGCACCCCAGGGCCAGGCGGCAACCATCAAATGAATGGTGTTTCCCTTGGGCGAGACGCCCAGCTTTTTGTCGCCAATCCAGGTCAGCGGGCGCAGGTAGCAGCTCTCCAGCTTGTTCTCGCGCACAACGGCTTTTTGCGCTTCATTGACCTGCTCCTGGGTGAATGGAATCTTCATTCGCAGAATCTTCGCGCTGTTGAACAGGCGTTCCGTGTGCGCCTGCAGGCGAAAAATCGCGGTTCCGTCCACTGTGTTGTACGCGCGAACACCCTCGAACGCGCCGCAACCGTAGTGCAAAGTGTGGCTCAGAACATGGATCTTGGCATCGCGCCAATCGACCATCTGGCCATCCATCCAGATTTTTCCATCGCGGTCGGACATTGAGGGGGGCTGTAGGCTCATGGCGTGGTTCCTTGGAATCGGATTCTTAGAAACGCTGATTTTACGACCGTCGCCAGGGTCGGCCGGGAATTTGGTGGGCTGATTTTCACGACCCATGATTCACCCCATTGGCAGCGAAGGCCGATGGTCTGTAGCACTCGCTTCCACAACCGGGCGGGCCAACAAAATCAATGACAACTTCGGAGTTGGTTGTACTTCGGCAATGGGGTGGGACCCGACATAAGAATGCTCGAAATGCTCGCTCAATACCCGACATTCGCCCGGTAACCTAACCGGCAGCATTGGGGCGTCGATTTCGATGATCGCTGCACCTCCAATTGGCCAGCAGCGGAAGTAGCTTTTCGTTCTCCGTAGCAGTCGTTGGGATGACGAGAAAATCGACAGCGGTCATTGGCCGTCGAAAATCTGTTACTGGGGTTGGTCGACAGCCGTGGGGCGAGACCCGACGGCTACCAGTGGCTGCTTCCGAACAGGGCAGTTTCAAGACTCATCGATTCAGCGGACTCTGTTTGACAAGCCGTGTTGGCAGGGTCGGGGTCGCTGGGCTGGTCTGAATGAGGTTACCCGACACTTAAAGATTCCGGGTAGTGCCTGACCAATCTGCGGGAGCCTCGTTTCTGGCTCACATGTTGCCGCCCTATTCTGGCGCGCCACATGGAAAGATCATTTCTAAAGGTGGGGGAGAACCCAATTTGGGAACGCACAGATTGTGCGATGCTGGTCAACCGCTAGTCAGGAAATCCGTTTGAATCATAGGAGCGGCATCAATGGAGGCCTGTTAATGAAGACGGCAAACGGATGCACCTGTTCTGTATTAAGGAAACTTTGATGTTGAATACTAAAACGCTATTTGTTGCATCCGTAGCTGCATTCGCGGCAGTAGGCTCCTTGGCTCAGTCACCCTTGACACAGAGTGTTGCAAAATCTGCCATTACGTCGGTTACGCCAGTACCCGAGCCGGCCAATTCCAATGCGGCATCAAAGCCGGCCAAAGTTAAGAAATCGCATCCGAAAAAGACTTCTGCAAAAAAACCTTTGGACGCTGCGAGCAAGTAGTCCGTTGCAAACGTGCAATTTTGCCGTTACGGGGCCGCGATTCCTGGATTAAGTTTTTTGCCTGAAAACGGACATCATTTCGCCGCAATGACAATTGGCATAACGGCCTTGGCGGTTAATCCTGCTGAATCAACGACTGAAATCGTCAAGCTGTATGTGCCCGCAACTGGCGAGTTCCAAACGAATCCGATGGACTGGCCGGAAAGGGAAAAGCCCATACCCAATGGAGCACCGGACATGGTTATGGACAGTGACGTCGCACCAGGATCCGCAATGCTGATGGCGCCAGAGAGGGCCCTACCAGCAAGGCCGGAAATGGCTGGCGCCGTAATAACTGGACCAGCATTGGCAATTTTCAATGTGTAAACACCTTGACCGCTTAGTCCGGTCTTTGTATCTTTGGCAATCACGGTCAGCGTATAAGCTCCGAGTATCGGACTACCCCAGTTAATTACGCCAGAGCTGCTAATGGTCAAGCCAGTAGGCGCGCCGGTGATTGCATACGTAACTGGATTGGTGGCATTGATCGTTACGGCGAAGGAGAGCGCGGAGCCAGGTTTGCCTGTGACCGTCGCAGACCCAACCATCGGAGGTTGCTGTGCTGCGATAGTGATGGTGTAGACACCTTGTCCACTCAATCCAGTCTTGGTGTCTTTCGCAACAATGGTCAGTGCGTAGGTACCGGCTGCTGGGGCAGCCCAGGTTACGACTCCACTAGAACTGATCGACATCCCGCCAGGCGCGCCAGCTAACGTATAAGACACGAGATTGGAGGCCGAGACGGACACGGTGAAGGACAGCGCGGTGCCTACTTGACCGTTGATGGTGGCGGCATTCACCACAGGTGCCGGCGTCGGAACCGAAACTCCCGAGAGAATGGCCAACAAATTGCTCACATTGGGCGTGCCAAGGCCCGAGAGCGTGTCGTAGCCAGCCTTTGCCGTACACGTGCTGCACGCACCGTCAGTGCCCCTCGTTATGTCCGCAAATGCACTCACATAATTACCGGCTACTGCGCCAATCTGGCCGTAGAGTACCGAATGGGGGGCACCTAGCGACGGTTTCCCAGATAGTACTCGCGTGGCGTTTGCCACGGCAATCAGGCCGGCCCACTGTGGAGTTGAAAGGCTTGTCCCACCCGCACTGAGCCAACTCACAGACGTGCTTCCGGGCGCAATGGTTGCCACATACTGCCCGGTTGATGGGTCAGCATTGAACGCAACGTCTGCGACGCTACGACGTCCCGAAGGTGCAAGTCCTGGGACCGCGCTGGTCTGATAGCTTGGCGTTGGAGTGAACGTACTGGTGCCTCCACCCGTACCAGACCAACTAACTTCCGATCGCGTACCGGTTCCTGAATACGTAAGGGTCGTTCCACCAACAGCAACCACATTGGGGGACACAGCTGGCCAGTTAACGGCTGCACCGGAGTCTCCCGTGGCGGCGAGATACGTCATATTGGAGCCTGTAAATACCGAATCTACAGAGGTAGTCCAACTTCCCTCCGATGCACCAAAGCTCATTGATACGATGCCATTACCCATTGAATTGGCAAGTTTGATGGCTCCCAACAGGCTGTTTTGTGTCGGGTCGACCGCTTCAATCAGAACAATTCGTGCCATCGGTGCGGTTGCATGTGCCCACTGGACATCCAGCGCCGCTTCAGTGGCCCAACCCGAGTTGTATGCCGGTGACGTACTGGTCATGGTTCCACTTGCTGTGCTGTAGACCACCGAAACCGTGCAGCCGCTCGTTGGAGCGCTGGGCAATGGCAGTGAAGTCGTGGGGGCAACAACGCTGGTTGCGCATGCTGGTAATCCAAATTTCTGATTGAACGCTGCCAACTCAGCTGCAACATTGGGATTGTGCTGTGCAACTATCACATAAATTGTCTGTCCAGCACCCATTTGAGCGGCTTGTGCCGAAGTTGGCGTGCTGCCTAATGCAGGTAGAGTAGGCAATCCGTAAGCGGACCGAATTTGTGCAGGAGAATATGTCGCGACGACAGTGCCAGTCGCCATGGGTGTCACCATATCCTGAGCTGGCAAGTCGTTAGACCCGGACATTTGATGCCGCAATGCGTGCATCGCGTCCGCTGTCAGTCGGCGTGTCGAAAGTCTCCTGAATTCCGGAGGAACTCTATGGGCAGCTGGGCCCATTTCCGCAAAAGCACTTATACCTTGCAAGGAGGCGCCATCTGGTTCATTGAGCAACACCGGTGCAATGTGGAATGCGGGCTCTACAACTAACGCACCTACATTTTGGGGAAGGGACGGACCATCGAAGTCGAGTGTTGTAGTTCCTGTAGCGAGAGCTCCAACTTGCTGTTGGGCAACGCCGTCCGGTGTGTCACCACCACCACAGGCGCTAATGACTGCAGTCGCACATAGCGAGGCGATCAGCAGAGTGCGATTGGCTGCGATTGTGAAGAAACTTAACTTAAGCATGACCTCGACTCCACTAAATGAGTGAGGGCCACGCCATACAACACACCTGTGTTGGCAACCCCGCTACCGTTGCGCACTTGCGCTTTAGGCCGGAGGTTTTGCGTCCCTGCCTTTCGACAGGTTTGCCCTCAGAAAATACATAATTTGTATTTCTGAGCGAATTCTACGATGTTTATATCAACCGCGTGCAACGCATTGCAATTGTGTGCGCACAGCCTGCGCAACGTTCTTGTGCACCCCGGATAAACTCAGGCGCGCATCGTCTTGATTGCAATCGGTGCGGTGTTTTTGCAGGCCTCGGCCGAGGCGGCAATGGCCTATAGAGGTCAGGAATCGATTAAGTGAAAGCCAAGTTCTATAGCGCAGTGCAATGATGAACAATGCGGAAAATGATTTGCTGGCAATGATGTCCATCCCTCAGGCACAGATTGGTTCGACAAAATCATCCCTAGATCGCTGACGCCGCCCCTCATTCCAAAGACCGCTCGGGAGGAATTAGATCAGAGAGCTGAAAGTCAGCTTTGCGTCTTAAAGAGCCAGCCACTTTTCTCGGTAGCAGTCGTTCAAAAATGGATGTTAGGTTCAGAGTAAGTCCTGGACCTGCAGTGGGGCGTAAGGAGTCATTGGTTTGTATGGTCCAATTTCCCCTCAAGAAGGCCGCATAATGTTCATGGCCATCGCCTCAAATCTGCAACTGAGTTCGAGACATCACCAGCTACAAAATAAGGAAGTTTCTAATGTCGATCAAGTTGCGTTGGGCAGCAATGGTTTTGGCTGGTTTACTCACAGGTCTCTGCGGTGCAACAGGTAGCATCAATACCGCATCCACCAACCTCACTGAAGCTGCGGTCCCCCGCGCATTGCCCTCCGTAGCAGCCTCCACAATCACCCATGGCGACTTTTTTACCTGGGCCGCTGCAGCCTACCCCTCTTACTTTCCCGG
>JBAWYQ010000019.1:0-32955 GCA_037143475.1 Burkholderiales bacterium
GCAAACAGCAAAAGGGTTGGCTCAAGCGGCGAACCGCAGTGGAGCCTGCCATTGGGCACTTGAAGTCCGATCACCGCATGGACCGCTGTTGGCTGCAGGGTGCGCTGGGTGATGCCTTGCACTCCATCAGTTGTGCGGCAGGGTACAACCTGCGCTGGTTGATGCGGGCCATCGTGCGCCTGAGCATCGGGGCGCTTTTTTTGCGCCTATTGTTGGCAGCGTCGCAGCAGCCACGGGCTATAGGAACGTCACACGGCACGCAGGAGCGCTCGATGACAACTCGTGTAGGCAATTGGCTCTCAAGTGGAATTGTCAAAAAACCAGTTTTTGGGCACCTCGCCTGAGGTGGATAAATTGAAACTGAATTTTGCAGGGGCGACTAATGACACGGAGATCGATGCTCAACACCAGGAACATTTTTTTCCAAGGCTAACCAATTCCTTTTAGCATCGGACAAAGCAAGTTTGACGACTAGCACCATGTGCTTGTTCAGGTACACCCGCGAACATTTTTCGCATAAACAAAGTCTCATGAAGACAATCAAGTACCCGGACACTGCTGTTCACATAGCACAGCATGATGACCTCATCTCAAGGCTCAACCATATCGCCACGTCGGATACTAAGTTAGCATCGTATGTTTCCTCGTACCAATCACGCAAGTAGGTGGCGAGAGCATATCTAGAACTTTCTGATGACTAGCATAATGGCCCGAACATGGAGCCCTCGGGATCGGCATGCTTTTTACATATGTGGAGAACGTCTGGCATCTTGGATACGAAGACTTCAAGCAGTTTCGGATCAAAGCTGATGCCAGACTGCTGTTGCATATACTCCAGCGCTTCACCCGCACTCCACGCCCGCTTATAAGGGCGCTCACTCGTTAATGCGTCAAAAACATCGGCGATCGCGACGATGCGTCCCTCCAGCGGAATGGCGTCGCCAGCGATCCCGTTGGGGTAGCCGGATCCATCCCATTTTTCATGGTGCGTTAGAGCGACGATACGTGCCAATCGGAGCAGATCCGAGTCGTGATCTCCGATAATTTCCGCTCCGATCAGTGTGTGCGTCTTCATGACTTCCCACTCAGCGGCGTCAAGCTTGCCGGGTTTGAGTAGTACACCATCGGGGATGCCAATTTTTCCTACGTCGTGCATTGGCGCTGCATTGAGTAACAGATCGGCTCGCGCCGAATCCATTCCGGACGCAACGGCGATCAGATGAGACACTTTGCTCATCCGAATGACGTGTTTGCCCGTCTCATTGTCCCTATATTCCGCGGCACGCCCCAGGCGTCGCACGATCTCCCTGCGGGAATCTTCCAGCTCAATCGTACGTTCCTTGACCCGGCGCTCCAGCTTCAAGTTCTGGTTCTGCTGTTCAAGATGTAGTTTGACGCGCAGCTTCACAATGGATGCGTGACAGGGTTTTTGCAGATAGTCCGCTGCACCCAGTTCCAACCCACGCTCCTCCTCACTACGTTCGCCCAGCGAGGTTACAAATATGACCGGAATATGGCAGGTGGCCGCATTCGCCTTGAGCCGCTGGCAGACTTCGTAGCCGCTCATTCCGGGCATCATCACATCCAACAGAATCAGATTGACAGGAATTTGTGATACGAGGGCGATGGCGTCGGCACCGTTGGTTGCGACCACGACCTTGTACAGTCCGCGCAAAACGCCGGCCAGAACTGCAATGTTCTCGGGAATATCATCAACAACCAGAATCGTTTCCATATTTTTAACTTGAGTGATCAGCTATCCACCGTCGAGCTCCCTCGACAGATCCAAACATCTTGGCAGGATAGGGCATATAAGAGGGGGATGAATAGAATCCCGCCAATGCTTGAATTTCGGGTTGCGTCGCAACAATCGCCACCAGGATCGAGGCATTGGAGTGACTATCACCGATAGTGCGCATAGCGGCGTTGGCCAAGGCGGACTTGGATACATCAATACTGGTCACGGCAAGGAAGTCATTAATACTGTATTCAAGCATCGGGAATCGAATGTCGGCGTGCACTTTCTCAATCGAGTTCCGTACATCCTCGGTGGTCACAGTACCGCTGAAAATGCGGACCACACCTGCTTCTTCCCAAACTAGTTCCAACGACATTACTATTATTCTCCTAGTACTTTCTAAATCTTCGACGGCTCACATTAGGGATCATTTTCGATTCACACATGGTTGGTCTATGCCGCTTTAACAATAGCAAGAAGATTTTTCAGCGCTGATCTGGCATTTGCGTATTCGTAGCGTTCAATATTTGTCGTAATCGTGGTCCAAGCGGCGCGATGCGGCGATGACCACATCGCCGGGGATAGTTCAGCTGCCAGTTCAGCCGCTTCAGCCTCTCTGCCTTCGACCATTACCGCCAGCCTTTCCAGCCGAAATATTGCATCTTCAGGAACTTCTGCCTCTGCTAGGTTATCGACTACTGAATTATTGGGAGGATCGTCCAGCGATTCCAAACCCTCGCACACAATATTGAGATGGTGAATTACCTTTGCAAGGTAGGGGGTAACCTCCGCAACACTGCGTTTGCCGACGGACTCTTCCAGTTGGAGTGCGCTATCAGCGAGGTCGCTTGCGCCAAGCGTCTTGCTGATACCTTTGAGTGAATGGACAAGGCGGTCAGCCGTGGGCCAGTCAGCCGCTTTGATGGCTTGAGCGAATTGCGCCTCAAAGTTTCGACCCAGGTTATCCCGGAATTTCTTGAGCACCCGCACAAATAACGGAATGCGCCCTCCTACCTGGGCTAGACCCAATACCCCGTCAATCCCCGCAAGGTCGGGCAGCACACCACCCATGAGTGGCACCTTTGGTTCCATGTTGTCTACATCCACGGATACGTTGAGGTCGCCATGTACTTTGGGGAGGCATTGCACCATTTGCTCATACAGATCGTCCAGGCGCATAGGTTTGGTCACATAGGCGTTCATTCCGGCCGCAAGGCAGCGGCGCTTGTCGTCGACGGTGGCGCTCGCGGTCAAGGCAATGACAGCGATCTCTGCATGTGAAGGATCGGAGCGCAAGTGCCGAGTGGCGGTGTACCCGTCCATGACCGGCATGTGGCAGTCCATCAATATCAGATCAGGCTTCTTCACCTGTACCTGATCCAGTGCTTCTCTACCATCTTTCGCCATGCGTACCGTGAGGCCCACACCAGCCAGCATTTCGCCGATGACCTCGCGGTTGATATCCATGTCTTCTACCAACAGGATGTCGAGGGAATGAAACCGAGGCCAGAACAATCCGTCGGTCTTACGCCAGCCTGCACGTGGACGAATTGCGCCCGTCAATCCAATGCAGCGTGCGACCTCTTCGTAAAGATTCCTGGCACTGACTGGCTTGGCCAGTAACCCGTCGGCATGGTGAAGCACACGTCGCAACGCATTGTCCTGACTGTGGGCTGTCACCAGAATCATCGGCGGTGCAGGAGCGTGCCTCTGTGCGTATAGCGGGCGCAATCGATCGATAGTCTCCACGCCATCCATGCCCGGCATAAACCAATCGACAAGGCAGATGAGAAAATCTGGGCAGTCAGCACCTTGCAGCAGTTCCATAGCAGCCTGACCATCATTCAAGGCCACGACCTGCAGACCAAGTTGCTCGATGAGATGATGAAGAACCTTGTGCGCCAGGGGATTGTCGTCCACTACCAGCACGGGGCGATTTGCAAAATCTTTCAGCTTTTCCGCAAACGCCTTTACACCCTGCTGCCTGCGGTCGGCCTCCTTTTTGAATTTTGCAGTGAAGTGGAAAGTGCTCCCAACGCCAAGTTTGCTTTCAACCCAGATGCGTCCACCCAACAACCCAACTATGCGACGACAAATTGCCAAGCCCAATCCTGTGCCGCCAAAGCGACGGGTCGTAGAGGCATCTGCCTGCGTAAACGGCTGGAAGATGTGAGCAACCTGCTCGCCGCTCATCCCTATGCCTTCATCCCGAACAGAGAACTGTAGTTCGCAATGTTCGTCTTCCTCGGCCTGGCACGCTACACTGACAATTACATTGCCGCCCGAAGAGAACTTGAGCGCATTGGAGACCAGGTTGGTAAGCACCTGCCGAAGACGCATTGAGTCGCCAATCAGAATGGCAGGGATGTGATCTGCAACGTCATAAGCTAGCTCAATTCCTTGACTCTCTGCGCGCAGAGCCATGAGTCCAGAGAGTGCCTCAAATACATCATCGAGCTCAAAGCGGACCTGCTCAAGCTGCATCTTGCCAGCCTCAATCTTGGAGAAATCAAGGATGTCATTGATGATGTGCAACAACCCGTCTGAAGCCTGCTTGATCTTTTGAAGGTAATTGCGCTGGCGCGGGTTGAACTCAGTGGCGAGAGCCAGGTCGGACATGCCAATGATGGCGTTCATCGGTGTGCGAATTTCGTGACTCATGTTGGCCAAAAACAGGGATTTGGCCTCGTTCGCGTTCTGTGCCAAATTCTTCGCCGCTTCCAGGTCGCTCATCAACTTGCGAATGTCAGTAACATCCCTGGCCACTCCGAGGACACCGATAAGGCGCCCTTGCTTGTCGCGCACCGCGACTTTCGTTGTTTCGAGCAGCACCATGCGTTTTTCGCTCTGGTATTCAACCCACTCTTCATAGACAACCGGTGCCTGACTCGCTGCAGCCGCACGATCATGGGCGAGAAATTCTTCAGCCGCTGCAGCTGGCATAAATGCCGTATCGCGCTTGCCAATAACTTCAGCCACCGGGGCACCAATGAGCTTCTCAAATGCCGCATTGCATGAAAGAAAAACACCGGTTTCATCTTTCATCCACACCATGTCGGGGATGGCTTGCAAGAGCGCCTCAACCAAACCGCGATGCTGCTCCGAGTTCTCCAATTCCTTCGTAATCGCCATGGAGAGTTGAAGCACGCGCTCTTCAGAGCGAACCTGATCAGTAATGTCAAGAAAGCTCCAGACCCGACCGACGACTTGCTTGCGCAACCGTTGAGGGTGTGAGTATCTTGAAAACACCCGTCCATCTGCAAAGTGGAGTTTGTCCCTCGATATCGCTTCTGGCTTGCTGTAAAGTTGCTCAACCTTTGCAAGAAATTGTCGCGGATCGCTTAATTGGCTTAAGGCGAACTCAAGAACCTTCCTATCGTCCCCATGCGCTATCAGATCCTCTGGAATGCGCCACATCTGGGCGAATCGGGTATTGGTGGAAGTAATCGTTCCTGCATTGTCAACAACCAATATGCCATTGTTGCTCGCATCAAGCGTAGCCTCCAGCAACGAACGTTCCAAATCGTGCCGCTCAGAGGCTCTGTTTACGGCAAATTCTGCCGCAAAATTCTTCCGAAGCAGAAGCTCTCGCCACCAGCCAATCATTGCGCTTATCAAAGTCATGGTGATCGCGTGATAACTTAGATACCCGACACGCACTAAGTCTCCATCGAAGCTCCGGTACATGGCATATTCAAATCCGATAAGGACAATTAACCCACTGGGAAAAGCGTGTCTGAATCGTGCGCCGAGAATGACGAAGCAGTACAGCTCAAGAATAGTGAAGTTGAGTATGCCGACCCAGGATTTGAGTCCCTGCCCGCCCTGGTCATCAATCCTCAGCAGAACCCAGAACATAGCGAACGCTATGAGCACGATCATGGTCGACATCACAGTTTCCCAATGCTTCCTGGCATGGGAATGAAATGAATATCCAAGCGCCGCGATCAGTATGGGAGCGCAAAAGGTCAGGCGAAAGATATTCGCGGAGACTTCCGGGTAAGAATAGTGATCAACGATAAAGTCGCCGATGACCAAGACCAGTCCCAACCCAAGGCTCACCTGAGCAAAACGGTAATAAAAGTTTGTGTAGAAATGCTTGAAGCGGGCCTCAATTGCAGGATCGACGAAGCCGACGAAGAGTCTGAGCAGTATTTCTGGGGGGGGAATATTCCTGTAACGCTTCATGATTCTTACTCGCTTTCCCAAGTCATCACTTGGGTGCCGCAGTTGTGGCATCAATGCCCAGAACCATTCCGAGTTGCGCCAAGGTAATCGGTTTTATCAAAGTCGCCACAACGTTGAGTCCATTTTCAACGGCTATTTGACGAGACAAGGCTAAGGTCTCGATGTTTACCCCGCTGACAATCATGATCCCTCCTTTGTAACCACGTTTTGCCAGATCAGATAGAAACTCGATACCGTCGGTCTCTGGCATGTAGATGTCAACAATCACAAAGTCAGTCTCACAGAGCATTCGCGAAAATTTGTCCATGCCCTTGCGCCCGTCGCCAGCAACCACAACATTCGTTACATTCAATTGCGCAAGCATGTCGCACATGATGTCAAGGTTGACCTCGTCGTCGTCAATGACCAGGATACAAGTGTTCGATTTATTGAATTCGTTTTTCTGCATCTCTATACCAAGCTGTGATCATGGTGGCTGATCAAGATTACTTCGCAACTACTAATCGTTGGAGCCGGTCTGTTCAGTCCTATATAGCCTCGCATGGCCGTTGATGGGAATAGCGTTTGGGCTGGCGCGTCGGGCGGTGCTGTCGTGGTCGATCGCCCGGGCTATCTTGAAGTTGGTAAGGGCGATTCGCTCTGGTGATCATTGACGTGGACCATTGGATGAGCTGGATAGTAAGGACAGTGAGCATGTGACTGGTCTTGAGTCAAGCGAACTCGAACACGACTTGCGCGCATTTTGGGTCAGACTTGAACCTAGTGTCAATCCTCACAAATCCTCACCAACGAGCGGCAATGAAATTCGGTGAATGATTAGCCAAACACTGTATTTATCGGCTGCGTAAGACTTCCAGGTTGTTGAGCGGCCGCTAACGGTCGACTCCTCCGAACGAGGGGACCAAGACCAATCGCGGTCACCTGTAAAGTCCTGCCCCAGGAAGGTCAGTCGCCCATTCTGACAATGGGAGGAATCCTCTTTTCCATCACATCCACCTTCAGCATCTCGGGTGTTGGCAAGTAGACCCGAATATTCATCCGCAGTGGACCGGATTTGGTCGATGGCAGCCAGTTGGACTCTTTGTCTGCCCCATGGGACTCGGGTTGCACATACAGGTCCAATGAGCCGTCGGTATTGAACTTCAACTCATTCATTCGTGCGCCGAGCGAGTAGCGATTCAGTGGGTTGTCTATGTACTGGAAGCGGTCGCCGTCATACAGCGTGAAGGACCAGAAGCCCTTGGGCAACACGGAGGGCAGATCGCCCTTGTCGAAATGCAGCTTGTATTTCTTCCCGCCGACCAGGGGCTGGCCCGATGCATCGGTATAGGAGATGAAGTACATGGCCTCTTCCAAATCGTTCTGAATGAGTCCGGACAATGCGTCCTCAGCGCGGGCCAGGTAGTCAAATCCATAGGTTCCGCCCGTCAAGGCCGTTCCCCAACCGGTGCTGAGCTGGTAGCCGCGCTGGTGGGTGCTCCACTTCATGACGACGGGACCATCTTTCTCAGCACGCAGAATGCCTTTGCGTGTGGGCTCGTCCAGCGCGTCGGGGTTAAAGGGCTTGCCAAGCTGCATGCCGATGAATTCAAAGTTTTTCAGTGCGGCGGCATGGATCGGGGCTGGTGGGTTTTCGTTCATCAAATCCGCCACAGTACGAAAGTAGGCGAAGTCACCCTGGTAATTGGGCCGCGCCATGAGAGGTGGTACCGGCGCAGGTCTCTTGCCCATACCGCGACCATCATCCCAGTCACTCAGTGCGGTGAGAGTCATCTTGTTCTGGATGGCGACGACGTTTGGCATATCGTCCTCGCCGAAAACGCGGGTACGCACCGCTATGAGCAAGGTGTTGCTGGGTGCTCGTGAGAGCTTCATTCCTGCGGGCACCTCTCCCTTCCAGTCCGGGCCAGCGAACAGGATGTTGCCACCCTTGCCACCTGAAACGGCGGTGCCTAGCAAGTAGGGAAGGTTGCTGGTGTAGGCGTCGGCAATTTCAATGGAAATGTAGCGGTCAAATACATCCGGCACATTCAAAACAATGGGGCCACCACTGAGCTCCAATACGATGCCGGTGTAAATGGTGTCCAGATTCGGGCTGTAGGGCAACGGGTCCTTGGCTGAGGCGAGTTTTCGCATATGCCCCAACTGGTTAATGGTCGCTACGGGGGCGAAGGGGCTTCTGGGCCGGTCTACCAAGCGCATTTTTCGCTCACGCTCGGTCATGGTGAGCGGGAATGCAAAAACATAGGCCTGCATCGCCACCGAGTAGGCGTAGTTCTCTTTGGCGGCCTGGTCTTCGGCAGACAGTTGCTGGCCTTTGAAAGATTGTGCGTTTGCGCTGACAGGCAACACGGCCTGCAGGCACAAGAAGCACAGCGCGGTTGTGAAGAGGTGTCTGAGACGATTCATGAAATGCTCCTGTTTGTCGGCAACTTAGCCTTTTTAGTCATCGCGCCGCTATCCACCAGGTATCCCCGAGTCTCTGTACCAAAAAGTGAACCAGATCTCACGGGGGCAACCTACCCGAATAGGCAAACCCTTACCAAGCCCCCGTGAAATAAGCATGGCACGCTATTTATTCAATAGCAATGTCAAAAACGATCAGAAGTTGATGCCACCAAAGACCGTCAAGGTGTCGCGGTCGCTCTGGTTGTTGTAAGTGCCGCCAGAAATCTGGTTGAGCTGCACTTCAGCAAAATACTTCTTGCCCCAGTCTGCACGCACTCCGGTGCGCAAGGTGCGGCGACCTTCCAGGAAAGAGCCGTCATACGAGTAGCCGTTCACGTCCTGCGCGAAGAAGATCGACGGGGTGATGTTCGCACCGATGGCGGGCACCGCGTAGGTCGCGGCCACGCGCAAGCGGTAGCCCCATGAACTGGAAGTCACAAAGCCGGTTTGTGCACACTGCAGTTTGGCAATGGTTGTGTCGGTGCAGGTCTGCCCCGTCACTTGTGCCACGCCAAAGTCATCTGAGCGACCATAGTGCAGCGATCCCACGTCAGGCAGTCCCGCCACATTGCTGAATCCCACCTCACCAGTCAGAATCACACGCTCGGCGCCCAGCTGATTGGGAAATATCTGGGTCGCACCCAGGCTCAGGTTGGTGACGGCAAAGCGGTCATAGCCATCAAATGTTCCACCGGCTGGGATGGCGTTAGTGCCTTTGGCCAGATTCAGAGCCGATGTGGGCGAGCGCTGCAAGAACGCCGCGATCAGGTCCGATGCGTTCAGGTTGATGGCTTGATTGGGCCGGTAGGCCAGCTCGCCAAACACTTGGGTACCTGGGGCGGGCTTGGATTCAAAGCTAGCCGCAAACATTTGCATGTTCTCGGGGTAGATCATGGCGTATTGCAAGCCATTGGGGTCCGTCAGGCGTGAGAAGCTGGCAGGGGTTCCGGTGCCCAGCGCCCCATAGCCCCCTGCCACGTTGGGATTGGTCACGCGGACGCTGGGTGCACGGCTGTGGTAATTCATGGCGAATAGGCGGAAATCGGTATTCATGTCTTCTGGCGTCAGCCGCCATGACAAGCCGGCCTGCCCGCTGTCGCTGGCATTCACGTCAGCACCTCGGTGGGCATAGCGTCCGCTGGCCAGAGCGACCGGGTCGGATGCAGTGGGCAGCACCGACACGTAGTTGCAGCCTACGGGCGCATAGTTGGGGATTCCGTTGAACGTGCCGCAGCCGGCCAACACTATGCTGCGAGATTCGAGTTGCAGGAAACCCTCGACGCCCCACGCCTTGCTGTTCTGCAAGCTGGCATAAATCATGCCCACGGGCAACTTGCTCTCTTCAGGCGATGCACCGGGGCGCAGGGCACCGGGTATGTCCAGCGGGTTGATGACGTTGACGCCACCGCCCACAAAACGTGCGCTGCCCCAGTTCAGGAACTGACGGCCGACCTTGATCGCCAGGGGTGCACCAGCACCCACGTTGACTTCGCCAAACACATAAGCGTCCACAATCTGGGCATTGGAGAACTTGGCTTCGGCATGGAAACCATCGTCACTCAGAGCAGCGTCTTGTTTGTAGCCGTTGGCAAAGTTACCGTAGGGACGCAGGTCGTCTGTCAGTGCGAAGTCGCGCCAGGCCTTGGCGCGGACGAACACGCCAAAGTTGTCTTTCTTGAGTTCGAAGTCGGCAGAGCCTTTGAGTACGCTGGAGACCCGGCTGTCTTTGCGAAAGTTCAGGTCGCTCGATCCTGCGTTGCCACCCAACTGGCCAGCGGGTGCACCGGGAACCCGTGCAGAGGACAGTGGACCGAGCAGTCCAGCGTCAGGGTCTTCGGTGCGGTAGGTGGTGCCATAGGTGACCGTGGCGTTGACCTTGGCGGTTACGCCGTTGTCCAGTGTGAATTCGGCGGCGACTGCGGGTAGGGATGCTGCGGCCAGGGCGGCTGTGCAGGCGAGGCAGACGAGAGTTTTACGACCAGCAGGGGTTGCCGACGACATGTTGTTGGGGATCGATTTCATTTTTTTGTTCCTGTCTCTAAGGTCTTTGGGGTTGGTGGGAAATTTAGTTCTGAGTGTTGTTAGTTGAATATCCGCTCCGGTCCTGGCGGCACGTAGGCGCCTGACAAGGCTTTCTCACCTGGCAAGTACATGCGCATGATGATCCAGATGGGTCCTTTTCCGCCGCTTGGCAACCAGTTGCCTACCTTGTCGCCTTCCGGACTTTCGGGCTGGATGTAGATATCAACGGAGCCGTCCGCGCCGCGCCTGAGGGTTGGAGTGCGGTCGCCAATGGCGTAGCGATTGATAGGATTGGCTCGCAGCTGGTTTTCGGGGCGGCTGTACAGCGTGATGGACCAGAACGCGTTGGCCGGTGGCAGATTGTCAGCCGCGAAATGGATGTGGTAGCGTCTGTCACCTTGCAGTGGACGCATCTCGGTATCAAAGAATGCGGGCAGGTACAAGGCCTCTTCTTTCAGATTGCCGCCATACCCCATCATGCCAACCGCCGAGGCCCGCAGGCGATCTGGACCGTACAACCCGATATTGGTGGCATAGCGCCAGCCATTACGCAATTCACCGTTTTCCTGGGCATGTGACTGTACCCGCTTGTAGGCTACCTCCGCTGCACGGACCAGTCCTTTGCGCTGCGCATCGGTCAGGGCCTCCGGATTGAACGTCAGGCCCGGGCCAATGCCGAGTTTGGCGAACTGTCCGACGATTTCTCTGTCTTGCTCACGCACGCCACCAAAAGTCCATGCGCGGTTAAGCAGGGTGTAGAACTCCAGAGACTGCCAGATCGGATTGTTCAACTTAGGGTTGGGAAGCGGTGTTCCGGGTGCCACCGTGGGGTACTTGGCCCGCGCATTGAGGGGCTTGAGCTGGTAGGTCTTCAGTTGCGCCACCACGGGCGCGATATCACTTTCAACTTCTGGATGGACCACTGTGCGTGCTTGCAGAAAGACCCCGTTGGTCGGCGCCTCCAAACGCGTTACGCCTACTGGCAAGTCACCCTTCCACCCTGGCGCCACATAGGCATAGGTACCAGGTTTGGATTGCAACCTTTGGCCGACATAGGCAAAGGAATTCAGCGCCCAGTCGGTGGCTTGCACGGTCCAGTAGCGGTCCGGCACCGCGGGAATGGTCATCAGCACGGGGCCTTGGCTCAGGTCCAGCCAGGCCAGACCGTACACGGTGTCGTTGTTGGGCGTGAAGTCGATCGCAGCACCTGGTGTGGCCAGTCCAGGATAGATATTGAATGTGTTCAGCGGGGCATTCAGCTCGGACGCGGGATTGGTATCTTTCTCCATGAGGATCTGCGAACGGGCATACACGACGCCCACCGTATATGCTTGGAATCCCAGCGAAAAGGCCTCGGCTTCGGCCAGATCGTCTGGCAATTGGTAGGGCTGCGGCACTACGCACGAGGCGGCACTTACACCGGCCAACATCATCACGCAACCCGCCTTGTTGCGCAGCCCGGAGCTGACTGCCAAGGCCACGATCAGAGCGGCGAGCAAAAGCCCGAAAAATTTTCCGATGTTGCGCTTGCCAAAAATGGTGGACATGAAATTTTCTTTAGATTTAGAAATAGTTGTGCAAATTACCGCAGCTTGGCCATCAAGATGGCAGGCAAGCGCTTGAGCGCGAACAGGGCTTGTTGCCCAAGCGATGCGTAGGCTACCCGGTCAATCAGGTATCGCGTTTGTGCTCCATAGGGTGGCAAAATCCAGTCAATGGTCCCGCCCGCACCGCGCTCAAAGTATCCGCGCGGGTTGGAAAACTCGCGAAAGCCTTCCTCGCCATGGTGGCGCCCCATGCCGCTCGCACCATTGCCGCCAAAACCCATGGAAGGTTGACCGGCTTGCAGCGCAATGACGTTGACCGCCACACCGCCGGACTGGGTGTTCTGCGTTATCTGCTCGATAAAGTTACGGTCCTGGGCAAAGATGTAGAGACCCAAAGGCCTGTCCCCCCGGTTCACGTAGTCAATTGCATCCTGTGCTGTCTTGTAGGTCTTGATGGGCAGGATAGGCCCGAAAATTTCCTGGCGCATCAGGGGCAGATCGTCGCTCGGGTTCACCACCACGTAAAAGGGCATGTCGCGCGAACCGGGCTGCAGCGCCTCACCAATCTGGATCACCTGCGCGCCCGACGTGCGAGCTTCATCGACGAGCTGATTCAAGCGTGCAATATGGCGTTGGTTGATGATGCCGCAGGCGTGTGCCGCGCCGTTGTTGTGGGTGCCGAAATGCGTGCGCATGTGCGCCACCAACCGTTCGGTAAAGCTCGTCAGGCTGGCCTCGGGCACTAAACAGTAGTCGACCGTGACGCACATCTGCCCGCGTTTGATGGCCTTCACGCCGGCGATGGTTGAAATGGTTTGCGCCAGATCCACGCTGTCGGGAGCAACAATGGCAGGGCATTTGCCGCCCAATTCCAGAGTCACTGGCACCAGATTAGCGGCTGCGGCAGTCATGACCTGGCGACCAATGGCACCGCTGCCCGTGTAGACCAAATGGTTCCACGGTAGGGTCGGGAAATACTTTGCAAATTCCAGCCCACCGTTCACCACGGCGACCTGATCTTCTGAGAAAGTCTCGCCAATCATCTGCTCCAGGATGCGTCCGCACTCGGGCGCCAGATCCGACGGTTTGATGATCACGCGGTTACCTGCACCCAATTGATCGAGCAGAGGGCCAAGGGCAATGTCGAATGGGAAATTCCAAGACACCATGTTGCCAATCACGCCCTTGGCCTGGTATTGGATGTAGGCCCTGGAGTTTCCCTGGGTGATGGGGTTGGAGGCCTTGGCAATAGGCTGCATCCACTTCTTGACATGGTCGATATTGAACTTGGCGCGCTCGAACATACCCAGGATCTCCAGCAAGTCACTCTGGTCGTGCGAATGGCCACCGAAATCCGTATCGAGCGCCGCCAGGATTTGCGTGCGGTATTTACGCAGCATGGGGGGGACGCGCTGCATCAAGGCGATACGTTCATCCGCACTGGGGTTGGGATGGCGCAGGAAGGCCTGAGCTTGCAGGCCAAATAACTGGTCTAGCCGCTGGATGGCGGTCTGGTCGGCATCAGCAGTGATTGACATGGTGTGACGGTGTGGTTCGGGTCGGGTGATTCGTCGCCGTACCGATGCCTGGGCAACGGATGAAAGTACGATTGCGGATGCTAGGAGATCGCCCACGCGGACACTGTCCGAACTCCGACAATGTTGCTGAAATGCGCTAGTGGATAACCCTTACCGACGCCCGAGCAGGCGTTGAACAGGCGTGAAAATCTGCAGCGGTTGTTTACCCAGCGGGGGCAGTCGTCAAATGATTCGCAAAGGCCTGCAACTGGTCCAGACTCAACACCGTGATGGTTGAATATTTCATCTCAATGAGGCCCAACTCCTTGAGTTGACTGAGTGCGTAATTGATGTGTTGGCGCGTTACCCCCAGGAGGTCTCCAAGGTCGGCCTGAGACATCTTCACCGCCAGCAAGATGCCTTTCGGTACCTCCACTCCATACACCCGGGACAACACCACAATCATGCGCGCAAGGCGCATGTCCAGTTCGGTGCCTGGGTGGGTTGCCAGGCGCTCATACATCAGGCGGCTGCGAAATGCGAGTTGAAGTTCAAAGGCGTGTGCCAGGGTTCTGTCTTGTGCACGTAAGGATCGGACCAGCTCCCCTGGAATCAACAGTGCAGCCGTGCCGCGTTCACGTGCAAACAAGTCATTGACGTGACCGAGCCCGTCCAGAACACTGATCATTCCCGCCACGTCGCCGGGTTGCAGAAAACTGATCAGCTGCCGATGGCCATCGGGATGGTTGATGCTGGTTTCAAGCGAGCCTTGAATGATGAGGCACAGGGCGTCAAACGCTTCTCCGCGCCGCACGACCGCCTCACCTTTTCCGTAGTGGCGTATGTGGCCGCCCAGCACCAGCGCATTCAATGTGGATGCGTGGCAGTCACGAAAACCAAGGGTTTTTCCTATTAGGGAAAGTGCCAAGTCCTTCGCGGTTTTTTGCGCGGAATTTGTCATCGTCAGGACAGAAATAGAAACGGCAAATTAATAGACTCCCCATCGACCAACACTACTGGCGTCGCTTTCTTCGACGCGGCAATTTCAGGAAAGACGAACAAGATGGACCTGTCACTGTATTCCATTCCGGCATCCGTTGCCGTGGCGGCTTTACGCCGCAACAAGGTCGACCATGTCGTAACCGTGCCCGACTGGGTACAACTGTCATTGCATGACCAGCTCAACAAGGGTGTGGATGACATCAAGGTTGTGAATGCCTGCAACGAAAACCAGGTGGTCACGGTGGCTGCCGGTTTGACGATTGGTGGCAAGCGTCCGCTGGTCATGATGCAGAACCAGGGTCTCTACAACTGCTTCAACACCCTGCGTGCCGTGTGCCTGGATGCGCACATTCCCATGGTGTTCATGGTGGGCCAGTTCGGGCGCGAGTTCGCCAATCTGGGCAAGCCTTCGACCGAATCGGAACGAACCATGGTGCGCATTGCGGAGCCATTCTTGACGTCCATTGGCGTACCGTTTCATGTTCTCGATTCCACGGCGGACATGGCCAAGTTGGACATCGCATTTGCGCAAGCGCAGGAACAACGTACCGCCGTCGTCTTGCTGGTGTCTGCCCCTATGGCATGGCAATAAAACAAGGAATTGATCCATGATGAATATTGTTCAAGCGTGCGGCGTGGTCGCCAAAGGTAGGGGTAACGCCGTGCTGGTTGCCACCATGTTGTCCATGTTTATTTTTGACCGCATTGAGGGGGCCGATGGCGCCGCCTCAGGCGTGCCGCTTGTTGGAGGCAAGGCCGGCCTGGTTTTGGGTCTTGGTATAGCCAAAGCCAAGACGGTTTTCAGCGCCGCCCATGCGCAAGCGGCGACAGGTGCCGCAAATGGGCGCATCAATTCTGTGCCCCTGATGGGCGGAGCCGCAGGTCTTGGACTGGGCTTGGCACTGGCCCACCCTGAGCGCAAAGTGGTGGTGATGGACGGAGACGCCAGCCTCCTGATGGAGTTGGGCGGCTTGGCCACCGTGGCAAATCAGCGGCCCAAAAACCTGCTGCATTGCGTAGTGCACAACGGTACGCAGTTCTCGGGTCTGGACAACATGAAGACGCCGACTGCAGACTTTCAATTCGCGCAAGTAGCGCTTAAAGCGGGTTATGTGCACGCCGAGCGCATCGAAGACGGTGCAACCTGGGCGCAGCGCTTTCCTGCACTGCTGGCGATGGATGGTCCTGTGTTTGTCGAGCTGATGGTGGAGTCGCTCCCCAAGCAGACCAAGACAGGGTTTGAGCAGGAGGAGTTGCCCCTGAACCAGTACACCCGCATGGGTGATGAAGCGATTGCATTGCAGGCATGGCTTGCGCAGGGTGTGGCATGACCGCCAGCACCGATACCTTTGACTACATTGTGGTTGGTGCAGGTTCAGCGGGCGCACCGCTGGCCGCACGCTTGAGCGAGAGCGGCAAGCACACGGTATTGCTGCTGGAGGCAGGCCCCAAGGACACCAGCATCTGGACCCGCATTCCTGCTGCAACCGGCAAGATTCTGGAGCAACGCAAACTGATCCGGGAATTTTTCACGGAGCCCGACGCGCAGATGCAAAACCGCCGCATTTACTGGCCGCGTGGTCGCGTCGTGGGAGGCTCCTCCACCGTCAACGGCATGATGTGGGTGCATGGCACGCCCCATGAGTACGACCTTTGGGCCGACGACGGATGCCCCGGCTGGGCGTACGCTGATTTGCTGCCCTGGTTCAAGAAGATCGAGAGCTTTGCAGCCGGTGATGGCAGCGTGCGTGGCCTACATGGCCCTGTGACCGTCACGGAGTTCAAACCGGTTGACGAACTGCCTGACGCATTTTTGGACTCCGTGCAGGCCGCTGGCATAGTTCCGCGCGTCAAGGACTTCAATGCCAAGGGCCTGGGCGGCAGCTACATGCAGTTCAATACGCGCAACGGTGTGCGGTGCAATACGCGCATGGCCTATTTGGACGATGCCGTCCATCGCCCCCATTTGACGCTGCTCAGTGGGGTGACCGTCAACCGCGTTCTGCTGCAGGGCACGCGTGCTGTTGGTGTAGCAGCGATGCAAGAGGGACGGGATTTGCAATTGCTGGCTCGCCGCGAAGTCATCCTGTGCAGCGGATCTTTCAACTCGCCCCAGCTACTGGAGTTGTCGGGCATTGGTCGTCGCGATGTACTGGCCAAAGCCCGGATTCCCTTGCTGCATGAACTCCACATGGTGGGCGAGAACCTGAGCGAGCATGTTTACAGCCCCTTGGTCTATGAGGCCAAACGCGAAGTGTCCTGGAACCGCGATTTACGCAGCCCGATGGGACAGGCCAGACTCGGTCTGCGCTGGTTGACACGGCGCGACGGCCCTTTGAGCTCCGTCACCATCACTGCGCATGCGTTTGCACCCCCGGTTTCCGGTGGTCAGCAGGCGGCCTATAAGTTGCAAGTGCAACAGGTCAGCAGCCCCGGCAACCGCGGTCCGGGCAAGATTGCCATCGATCCGTTTGACGGCATCACACTCGCTTCGTTTCAAATCAGGCCGCGTTCACGGGGATCGGTTCACATCGCCAACTCCGATCCATACGCTGACCCAACCCTGATCTCCAAGCACTTTACCCACCCGGATGACGTCGATGCTTGCCTCACCGCGCTCAAGATGTCGCGCAAAGTCGCCGAGACGGGGCCACTTTCGCGCCTTGTCCAGCGTGAGTTGCGCCCCGGTCCAGCGACTGCCAGTGACGAGGCGTTGATCAACTACATACGCGCCACGGGCGCCACGGCTTACCACCCCGTGGGCACCTGCCGTATCGGGTTGGACCAGGCGCAATCGGTCGTGGACCCCCAGTTGCGCGTACACGGAATCACCGGCCTGCGCATAGCGGACACATCTGTCATGCCCACCATTGCCGCCACCAACACCAATGCCATCGCCATCGTGATAGGCGAGCGTGCAGCAGACTTTATTCTTCAAGACCCGTCTTGAGTTGCGCCACATTCATAAAGGTCAACATGTCAACTTCAAACCTCTACGAACCTCGGCGCGCATGGACCATGACCGTCCTGCTGGCCTTGTTCATGCTGATCAACTTCATCGATAAAGTGGGCATTGGCCTGGTCGCCGTGCCCATGATGGCCGAGCTGAATCTGTCGCCCACGGAATTCGGCTTTATAGCAGGCAGTTTTTTCTGGTTTTTTGCCATTTCCGGGGTGGCTGGCGGGTTTGTCGCCAACCGCTACAGCGCCAAATGGATACTCATGATTCTGGTGATTGTTTGGTCCGTTGCACAGTTGCCCATCATTCTGTCGTCGTCGGTTGCCATGATCATGGTTTCGCGCATTGTGCTGGGCATTGGGGAAGGCCCGGCTTCACCGATTGCCTTTCATGCCTGCTACAAATGGTTCCCCGACGCCAAACGCAACCTGCCTATCTCCGTCATCAACCAGGGCTCTGCATTGGGCCTGCTCATCGCGGGTGTAGCTGTGCCGCTCATCACGGCCCGCTGGGGTTGGCGTGCCAACTTTGTGGTCATGACCGCCATCGGACTCGTATGGGGGATCATCTGGTTAATCTTTGGCGCCGAGGGCAAGATTACAAGTGACAGAGCTGCTGCCCTCGACAGTACGGGCGGTGACCTTGGTGGCAGGCGTCTGCCCTACAGCAGACTATTGAAGGACTCCACGGTCTGGGGCGTATTTGCCATGCACTTCATGGCGTTCTGGGGGCTTGCGTTGACCCTGACCTGGCTGCCTGCCTACCTTCAAAAGGGTCTGGGCTATGACGCGGCAACGTCTGGCAAGCTGTTCGCTCTGGTGGTGCTGATCAATGCGCCCGTCAACCTGGGGCTTTCCTGGTGGTCGCAGCGCATGCTCAGCCGTGGGGCGACGCAGCGTGCGGCCAGGGCCTTACTGTGCAGCTTTGCGCTGTCGTTGTCTGGGGCGCTTTTCATCGCGCTAATGTTTCTGCCCCTGCAAAACATTCAGAAAGTGATTTTGCTGGCGGTCGCTTCAGGCTTGACTCCAGTCATTTACTCTTTGGGTGCCGCCATGATGGGTGCAGTTTCTCCCGACAGCCAGCGTGGTGCGATGCTGTCCATTGAAAACTCGATTGCCTCGCTGGCAGGCGTTTTTGCGCCGGTGGTGATGGGTTACCTGATCCAGAACTCAACCCTGTCAGCGGCGTTGGGCTATGAGCAGGGATTCGCCGTCAGCGGCTGCCTGCTGCTACTCAGCGGCGTTGTCGGTTTCATCTGGGTCAATCCTGAGAAATCGATCCAACGCCTTGCTAAAAACGGGCTGTAGACCCCGTGGAATGTGCTTATGCAGCTACAAACGTAGTAGCAAAACCGTTTTGATCAAAGCTTTTCAGTTGCTTCGTCCTCGGCAAAAGTTGCCAGCTTTGATAAATCCGGTATGTCGCACTTGCCGTAGGCAATACCGATCAGACCCCGCTTTTCCAGCGCCCCCAGGATCACATTGGCTGACTGGCGTGTGCAGCGAGCCAGGCCAGCCAGTCGGTTTTGTGTGACGCTCAGCGTGCAGGGACTGCTTGTGAGGTTTTGTGCCCTTGCCAAAATGTGAATCAATTTGGCCATGCGCTGCTCGGGTCCGACCAGCACGGACTGCCCCGCCCACTCCATCAAGAGACGCTGGCGCTGGCCAATTTCGGCCAGTATCAGGGGATACAACTTTGGATGGCGCTCGCAGATGTGGCGCACATCTTTAGCGGGCAGTGCGATGAATACGCTGTCTGCAGTGCAACAATAGTCTTGGTCTGGAGCCGACGGAATCAGGCACGGCAGCCAGGTAGCCCAAGCACCGGCACCGTGGTCGCTGATGACCACCTCCTTACCAGACGCCTGCCGCGCCACAATTTCCAGGTGACCTCTGACCACCAAACGCAGCCACTCCAATGGCTCACCTGCCGCATTGAGCAGGGAGGGTACTTCGTAGCGCTCGACCTTTGCACAGGCAACTACCTCGTCGAGCAGTTTCGAACCCAGACGACCAAAAATAGTGGTCTCCAATTGCTGGCGAATTTCGATGTCGGCCCTAGGGTAAACCATGGTTTGAAAAGCTGTTGATTGTCGGAAGTCGGACATTCTGTCTTCGCGCACTTTACTACTATTGAAAAGTCACCTTTTTGCAGGTGATTGATGCCATTTCGAGTGCGCATTCGCGGTGAACCTACTGCTCGCTCACCACTGCAACTTTGTCTACGACTGACCGATGAATAAACTGATGCACGCTGCTCTTTGGGTGGTGGCTACCTTGTTAGTGATCGCCGCCGCTTTGGCCCTGTGGGTCAACAGCCTTGCCAAGGACGATGGCGGCGCAGGACGCCCAACCTATGGTCAGCCCTATACCTGGACCAACACCACCACGGCCACAGGTGCGCCTGCGCCACAGCCCACCCCCGGCGGTGGCCCGGTGCCGCGCGCAGATGGCTACGTCATGGGTAGTCAGGGGCACGACTACATCCTGCCGCCCATGCCACCCGTGCGCGCGACCGACATTGCCCGCCAGGAAAACGTATTCAAGAACGTGGCCATCAAAAACTGTTTCTGGCCCGGCCCCAAGCTGCGCACCGGCTACTACACGACCGACCCGGATAGTTACGGTGAAGAAAATCAGATACCAGATATTGGCAACACCTTCAGCACGGCCTGGTTCAAGATACCCGCAGGTGCAACCATTGTGATGAAGGGCAACTTCCCGCACATGCGGCATTGGAGCTACACAACCTATTCCGAAAACGGCGTGCCACGCGACGTGGTCAATGACATCGAGATCGACCCGGACGCTGGTTCCTTCAACCCATTCCGCCCCGGTGTTCCCCGTGATGCAGAACCACGTCGCTATACCGTGACCATTGCCAATGGCGAGCCGCCTGCACAGCGCCCAGCCAATACGGTTTACACGCGTGCAGAGCCTGGGGTAGCCATTGGCATGCACATGCGCAATTACGTACCGGATCGCAGCATTGACTGGACGGGCGCTGTTGGCGTGGCCAGCGTTGAACTGCACATGGGCGACGGCAAGGTGCTCAAGGACGAAGAAGCCTGTGCCGCCACGGATGCCCCGTTGCGCGGAAAGCAGGTTCCGATCACGGTTCCCAAGAAACTGTGGATGGCGCTGAACAGCCTGCCTTGGCGTCCCGCTGACCGCACGCCGGCGAGCAACTTTGAAGTGGCCGGCATGCAGAAGTTTTACAACCGCGAGCACTTGTTGCTGCAAACCTTCTTCCCGTCCGTTCCCAGCGATTTCATGGCCGTTGAAAAAGGTGGCTTCTGGAGCAACCTCAATACGCGTTACGGATTTACGTATGTCAGCCAGGCGTATGGCAAGGTTTATGTGGCGCACGGGAAAATGCCAACAACCCCCCACACCTGGGATGGCGCACCCACCCCGTTGGACCAGGACACCGACATGCGCTATTGGTCCCTGTGCACATCGACTGCGCCACCGGTTGGCAATACGGTGGACTGTGTAACCGACGAAAACGTTCAATCGGTACTGGACAAGAACGGGAATTTCAATGTGGTCATTTCCAGATCGATTGACCGTCCGTCCAACGCCAACGAGAAGTGCGGTGTGCAATGGATGGAGTATGGCAATGGCGATGGTATTCCCGGCGGCTCGCAAGACTTTGGCGCCATCATCAACCGCAACACCTCAGTGAACCCCAAGTTCAAGCACAGCTGGTTTGATGTGAAGCGCATCCATGGTGAAGAAGAGGCGTTGGGTGCCTATCTGCCCAAGGTCATCAACATGCACGACAAGGTGCGCTTCGAAGCACTCGGCTGTCCTGTCGATACCAAGAAGCTTGCCGCCATGGCAAAGGGTTGAATCTTAATCAAGGTCTTACTATGAACAAGAAATCTCTTCTCAGTATTGCCCTCTTGGGCGCATTCTCATTACAGGCCTTGGGTGCGGACGCTCCCGTTGCTCCTGCCGCTGCACCAGCAGCAATCGCTAAACCGGCAGACTGGCGCGAAAACTACGCTTATACCCTGGGTGTGCAAGCCGTCATCTATGGCTTTCCGATGATGAAGGACATGCTCACGCGCTATGGCATGGTGGAGAAGCCCCAGGGCATCATCAAAGGCACGGTCAACGGCTGGTGGCACAGCCCACGCCCTGGCAACGCAGAAGACAAATACAACGCTTCCATCAATGACGACCAGTTGTATTCGGTGAGCTGGTTTGATGTCGCCAAAGAGCCTTTGGTCATCACGGTGCCCGATGCTGGAGAGCGCTACTACAGCGTCCAGATGATGGAAATGAACTCCGATATTTTTGACTACATCGGCATCCGCGCCACGGGCAACAAGGCAGGTAGCTATTTGCTGGTGGGGCCAGACTGGAAGGGAACGCTTCCCGAGGGCATAGCGGGTTTGCGCCGCTCACCCACTCCAACAGGCATGCTGATTTTGCGCATTACGGTTGATGCACACGACAAGCTGGAGTCCGCCAAGGCCCTGCAAGACAAAACGGGTATCGCGCCGTTGTCAAACTGGTTGTCCAAGGCACCCTATATCCCCACTGTGCGTGATGTGCTGGACCCCGTACCAGCGCAAACTGGTGACCCTTTCTGGTTCTTCAAAACCGTTAACCGTGGCTTTACGGAGAACCCACCGCCTGCCAAAGACGCGGCTTTCGTCAAGATGTTGTCCACGATTGGCGTGGGTCCGAATATGGGTGACGATTTCTCAAAGCTTGATGCAGCCACACAGGCCGGGTTGAAGCGAGCGACGATGGACGGAATTGCCGTCGTCAAGCAATCGGCCAAGGCAAATTACGACAGCAAAATTGTCAACAACTGGGCCTATGGTCACGTGAACTGGGGGCGCACCGCGCAGGCCAATGACTTTCTCACCCGTGCGGGAACGCAGTCCGATGCGGGTATGCAGGAGCACCACATCGAAGAAGTGGTCAAACTCCGTGCTTACCTGGACGCCAATGGCAAGGCCTACAACGGCGCTGATGGTCGCTACGTATTGCGCTTTGAGCCGGGGCAACTACCAAAGGTGAAATCCTTCTGGTCGGTCACTTTGTACGATGAGCGATATGACTTGGTGGCAAACGAAATCAACCGTTACTCCCTGGGCACCAAAGACATGAAGAACATGGTTTTTGGTAAGGACGGTTCGCTCGAAATCTACATCCAGGCCGATCGTCCCGCCTCAGAGCTCTTGAGCAATTGGCTTCCTGCGCCCAAGGGTTCGTTTAACCTATTCATGCGGGCTTATTTGCCCGACGCCTCGTTGATCCAGCAGACGTATATTCCGCCCGCCGTTCAGCGGGTCACGCAATAGTTTTTGAATGCAAGGAGACCCCATGAAACTGCTATTTAAGAAAGTCGCCCTGACCGCTTCAGTTCTGGCAATGGCGCTAGGGGCTTCTGCTGCCTTGGCGCAAACACCCAAGGCACCACCCAATATCGTCATGATCATGACGGACGACGTGGCGCCCATGGATATTTCTGCCGTTCACCGCGGCATCGGTGCGGTGCGCACGCCCAATATCGACCGGATTGCCAAAGAAGGCCTGATGATTAACGACTACTACGCGCAGCCCAGCTGCACGGCGGGTCGTGCGGCCTTCATTACCGGCCAGTACCCGATTCGTACCGGCCTGACCACCGTGGGCCTGCCTGGCGCGCCACTGGGCCTGAAAGCGGAGGATGTGACGTTGGCCGAATTGCTCAAGGCCCGTGGTTACGCCACTGGCCAATTTGGCAAGAGCCATGTGGGGGACCGCAACGAACACCTGCCAACCGTGCATGGTTTTGACGAGTTCTTCGGCATCCTGTACCACCTGAACACGATGGAGCAGTTTGAGCAGCCGGAGTACCCCAAGAATCCCAACTTCCCAGGCAGGCCACGCAACGTGCTTTACAGCTGGGCCACCGACACAGCCGACACCACCGCAGACCCGCGCTTTGGGGCCATTGGCAAGCAGCGCATTGAAGACCGTGGACAGTTGGGTTCCAAACGCATGGAAACATTTGACGACGAGGTGTACGCCGCCACTTCCGATTGGCTCAATCGCACAGCCAAGACCGATAAGCCGTTCTTCCTGTGGTTTAACCCCACCCGCATGCACCAGACCAACCATGTCAGCCCGGAGTGGCGCGGGAAAAGTGGCCAGGGCAACTATTCCGATGCATTGCTGCATCTGGACAGCCTGGTCGGAAAAGTACTCAAACAGCTCGATGACATGGGTGTAGCCAATAACACCATCGTGATGTTCACCTCCGACAACGGTGTCAATCTGTCCTACTGGCCAGACTCTGGTACGCCCTCGTTTAGGGGTGAAAAAGGGCTAACCTGGGAAGGCGGTTTCCGCGTGCCCATGATTGTTCGCTGGCCCGGCAAAATCCCGGCCAACGAGTGGTCCGACCAGTTTATGACCTCGGAGGACTGGGTGCCCACATTGATGGCCGCCGTTGGTGACTCCACCATCAAAGAACGCCTGAAGGCCGGAACCAAGGTGGGCGACCGCGACTTCAAGGTGCACCTTGACGGCTATGACCAAACCGCCATGTTGACTGCCAACGGCAAGAGCAAGCGGCGCGAATTCTTCTACTATGCCGAAACCGACCTGAACGCCATGCGCATTGACCAGTTCAAGGTGCACTTCGCCACCAAGAACAACTGGTTGCACGCAGCCGACAAAATTGATGGCGGTCTGATGGTCAACATCAAACCCGATCCGTTTGAGCGCACTCCCGAAACCGGCGGCCACGCTACCTGGATGCGTGAACGCGGCGCCTGGTTGTTGCCGTTGATGGGCGGCACATTGAATACCTTCTCCAAGAGCCTGGCAGACTTTCCTCCGCGCCAAAAGGGCGCCGGATACGGAGCGGCCTCTCTGTTCGACAAGAAGTAAAAACAGACTTAACGGCTGGCAAAGTGGGGCGCTTGGGCGACCCTTCTTATTGATCCTGCCCCCTATACTGGGATTTTTCGAGCCTTGTTGACATCGTTATGCCCAAGCGAATATCGCCGAGCCCCCTTGAAATGAAGCGTTTACGTCGGTTGGTGCCTGTGGTGCTGATGGTGTTGGCAACTCTTCTCGTCGTTATCGCCTGGCAATGGCCCAAGTTCGCTCAGATTCAAGCCACCGGCGCGGATAGACCTTTCGCCCATGCAGCAAAGCCTGAGACGCAACCCGCTTACGTCAACAATACAGTTTGCATCAGCTGCCACGCAGAGCAGGCCGGTCAATGGAGTACTTCCCACCACGCGCAAGCCATGGCCCTGGCTACACCCATCAGCGTGCGCGGAGCATTTGACGGACGGCAGTTCAAGCACGCTGGTGTGACCTCTCGCTTCTTCAAGCGGGGGGACCAATACTTTGTGAACACGGATGGCCCCAATGGCAAGTTGGCGGATTTCGAAGTCAGATACACCTTTGGTGTGGAGCCGCTGCAGCAGTACCTGATAGCCATGGCGGGTGGGCGCTTTCAGGCATTGCAGATTGCCTGGGACGACACCAAAAAACAGTGGTACCACCTGCGCCCCACTGAAAAAACACCGCCCGGTGATGTGCTGCATTGGACTGGCCGCTACCAGACCACCAACACCATGTGCATCGTGTGCCACACCACGGCCTATGAACGGCGGTATGACGCTGCCAGCGATTCGTTCGATTCCACGTGGAAGGAATCCAATGTGTCCTGCCAGGCCTGCCACGGACCTGGCGAAGCCCACGTCACATGGGCCAAAACCAGCCAGACTGAGAAACCTAAGTCGACCAGTTCAAGCACTATGGGCTTGACCGTCCAACCTCACTCAGGTGATCCGCGTGTGTTCCAGGAAATCTGCACCCCCTGCCACTCGCGGCGCAGCGAGCTGACCGCGACGGGGGTGCCGGGGCAACCGTTGATGGACCACTTCTTGCCCAGCGTCTTGCGCGATGGCCTGTACCACGCAGACGGCCAGCAAAGTACCGAGGAGGTCTTTGTGGACGGCTCGTTCCGGCAAAGCAAAATGTTCAAGCTGGGTGTCACTTGCACCAACTGCCACAACCCCCATACCGGAAAGCTGCGCCAGCCTGGTAATGCTTTGTGTCTGCAGTGTCATGCCAGTCAGCCGAACGCGGCGTTCCCCAGTGCAGCCGGAAGTTACGACTCTCCCGGCCACCATTTCCACGCAGCGGACTCGCCCGCAGCGCAGTGTGTGAACTGCCACATGCCGTCCAAGGTATACATGGGCATCCAGAGTCGACCTGACCACAGCTTGCGGGTCCCTCGGCCAGACCTGTCCGCAAAGACCGGCGCACCCAACGCCTGCAACAGTTGCCACACCAAAGAGTCGTCAGACTGGGCAGCAGGCAAAGTTGCGCAGTGGTATGGCGCCAAACTGCAACAGGGCGCGCACTTCGGTGAGGCATTTGCCGGTTTCAGGGCTGGCAAGGCCAAAGCTGCTGATGCATTGGTCGCCGTCATTGCCGATGTGGCCGCCAGCCCCATCGTCCGCGCGACTGCGCTGGACGCTTTGCGCGGCGACAGCCTGACCGGTTTGCCCATGCGTATCAACGCACTGTCTGACCCATCTGCCGACGTGCGCGTTGCCGCAGCCGATAGCCTGGCTACGCTGGAACCCCGCCGCAGAATGGAGGTGCTGGGACCGCGCCTGACCGATCCGCTGCGCGCCGTGCGGATGGCAGCCGTGCACAGCCTGTCGACGATTCCCCGCCAGCAACTGGCCGTGGAGTGGCTTGCAGCATTCGACGCTGCGGTGAAGGAATACATCGCCGTTCAGAGCCTGGGCCTGGACATGCCTGGCGCGCGCCTGAATCTGGCAGTGATGTATGAAAACACGGGACAGATCGCGCTGGCAGAGCAGAGCTACCGTGGCGCTCTGGCACTGGACCCGGACTTTTCGCCAGCGCGGTTGAATCTGGCACAGATGCTGGCCGTCCTGGGGCGAATCGCGGATGCCCAGACGGTTTTAAAGGAGGGCCTGGCCCGGGTCCCGGCGATTGGCGAGATGCAATACGCGTTGGGCTTGCTGCTGGCTCAGGATGGCAAGACCCAGGCCGCAATCGAGCCGCTGCAAAAGGCAGTCAAGCTGCTGCCCCAGCGTGCCCGTGTGCACTACAACCTGGGCCTGGCGTACCAGCAAACGGGCCAGACCAAGGCTGCGGAGCAGGCGTTGCTTGCTGCGGCGCGAGTAGACGAGAGTGACCCGGATGCGCTGTATGCGCTGGCCGCGTTCTACTTCCATGGACAGCAGTTGAAACAAGCCAGTTTCTGGGTTGGCAAACTACGACAGCTGCAACCGGGCGCCCCGCGGGTGCTCAACCTGGAGCGTGCGCTCGGCGCGAGCGCCGGCCTTACAGCTCATCCTTAACCAGCTGCTCCAGCTGTGCAATGCTCTTGATAGACACCTTGGAGTATTTCTGCTCGATCAGCCCCGATTTCTCAAGCTGCTTCATCGACAGGTTAAGGCTTTGTCGCGAGATGCCCAGCATTTCGGCCAGATCACTTTGCGAAAAATCCACCTCGAAGATGCCCTGCTGGGGTTTTCCGGGTGGTCCGTAGGTTGATGCCAGCGTAATCAGGTGCCGCGCAAGCCGCGCCGTGGGTGACAGCAGATGCTGGTCCGCCATGGCTGAGAACGTATCGCGCGACCGTTTGCACATCACGCCAAAAACTCCCATCATCAAGGCGCTACTGCGGTGCATGGCGTCCACCATGGTTTCGCGTGACAGCGTGATCATCGTGCACGGTGTGATTGCCGTGGCACCGTAATACAGGGGCTCCCCATCCAGCATGGGGATCAGGCCATAGAGCTGGCCCGCCCGCAGCACATTGAGCACATGCCGTTTGCCAGCGCGGTTGGTCACACTCAGTTCGATTTGGCCGTCAACGATGACAGCCAGGTGGTGGAAGTGCTGGCCCAAGTGGGTCACGACCTCGCCATTGACGTAGTTGACGAGGCGGGCTTCATCGGCCAGGTGGTCAAGCAATTCAGGTTCGATGCCGCGAAAGCAGTGTGTCTGCCGGAGCACGGCCAGCGTATCAATTGTGGTCGCTCTCATGGTTTTCCCTAGAGGAATGTGTCGGGCTTTAGACAGATTTGTGAAGCAGCACTCAGGATACTGCATCCCTCACGCACTTCGTGTTTGTCTGCGAGTGCCGTCACCCATTCCACGTCGATTTTTCAAGGATTTTCACCATGATGTTGCGGACCCGCCGACTGCCAGCCTCGTTTGCTTTTGCGTGTTTCAGTGCACTTATTGCCAGTGCAGCGTCGCTGGCCCTGGCAGCGGACCACGTTCCCATGTCCGGTCCCAAGAACAACAACGACACCACCAAGCCCGGAATCCCCGGCGTGCGCAGCTGCTTCTGGGACACCGGACCCTACAGTGGCGACCCTTACTACAACACCGCCTGGCCCGACACCAATACCATCTACTGGGGCGCCAAGTTCACCATTCCAGAGGGAGCCAAGCTGGTCATGGAAGGGCAGTTTCCGCACTCGCGCTACACCTCCTACGTCAGCTACGACGAACGCGGCCAGCCCGTCGAAACCGTCGCCGACTACCTGATCGATCCGCTACCCGGTCATACCAACACCACCCGCCACGGCGCTGACCGCACTGCGGCCAAACGCTCTTACCAACTCGAAGTCAAGACTGGCAATATTCGCGACACCAGTCGCCCCGAAGGCATCTACCTGGAAGATGGCCGCAGCGTCAAGGTCATCAATGCGCCACAAAATGGTGACGTCAAGCAGCAAGTGATGATTTTGCGCATCTATACGCCCGACAGGGGTACCGGCATTACCGGTGGCGTACCGCTGCCGTCTCCCGTGCTGACGCTGGCCGATGGCAAAGTGTTGCGTGGAAATGCGGCTTGTCAGGCACTCAATTCCAACCAGCGTCTGGCTGTGTCACCCGATGCGTTTGGCATGCCCGCCTGGCGCTACCGCGAGTTGCTCAACACCCCCGGAAAGCCTGACACCCATCCGGCCACACGCCCGGCCACATGGCATGCCCAGTTTGACCGCAAGCAGTTCGAGAGCATCTTTACCGGTGTTCCTACTGGCGACTACAGCCGCAAGAGCGAAGGCTTCTATCCGACGACCGATAACACCTACGTCCGAACTTTTTACAACCGCAAGTTTGGCCCGGTCTTCGTGTTGCGCGGCAAGTTGCCGGTGACCCCTAAAACCATGAACGGTGACAAGGTCATGAACGTCAAGGATGTGGATATGCGCTACTGGTCGATCTGCTCCCAAAAGGGCGCGGCCAACACCATGGTCACCAAGTGCCTGAACGACGAAGAAGTGGTCATCGACAAAGATCGCAACTACGTGATTGCCTTCAGCAAGGCCGCGGACCGTCCGCGTACCGCCTACCCGGAATGTGGCATTAACTGGTTGCCCATGCCTGACGACGGTGACGGAATGTATGACCCTGACCAGGGCAACATGATGATTCGCAACATGCTGGCCAATCCCAACTTCAAACAGACCACGCGGGAAGTGCAGCAGCCTGGACAAGAGAAAGAAGTCCTCGGCCCCTACCTGCCAACCAGTGTGTACCTGACCACGTCCAATTTCGAATCTTCATTCAATTGCAAGTCGCCTGGTGAAGTGGCAAAGATCGCCCAAGACACCGAGGAAATGGACGCTGCCCAGCAAGCTGCTGCCAAGGTCAAGTAATGACTGCCCCAGTGAAACCTGAAAGAGTCATGATGAATCGTCTAAAACAACTCTTTGCCGTTGCTCTGTGCATGGCGTGTCTGCAGGTCACGTTGTTGCCTGTCGTCGCGTCCGCACAATCCTTCAGAGGGCAGCAACTATCTGCCGAAGACCAGGTCGCCAAGGAAAACTACGCCTATTCGGTTGCGATGCAGGCCTATATTTTTACGTTCCCACTCACCATGACCGAGCGTGAGCGAAAAATGCGCCTGGTAGACCGGCCCAGAAGCCCCTTCGCCCCCGTAGCGACGATCAATCAGCTGGGGCATATGCGGAAACTCGCCTCCGCCAAAGACCCGTTGCCCTACAGCCCGAACCTGGACACCATTTACACCGGCATTTTGATGGAACTTGGTGGCGGCCCTATCGTAATGAATGTGCCGGATGTTTTTGACCGCTACATTTCTATTGAAATTGCCGACGCCTACACCAGTAACTTGCCCTACCTGCTGGGCACCGCTGTTTCGGGTGGCAAGGGCGGCAACATCCTGTTTGCTGGCCCAGACTGGAAAGGCGTGGTGCCCGCCGGAATGAAGCTCTCACGCGCACCCAGCAACTCCTTGCTCATTGCAGTGCGTATTCGCGTTTTCGGGGAGGACGATATGCCAAACGTCATCGCCATCCAGAACAAGATGACCCTTACCGCCCTGAGTGATTGGGATAATGGGCGTGGTATGGGCAAGAGACCTGCTCCGGTGCCGCCTCTCATGGCGCGCCCCAATCACAAGGGCGACTTCGCGTATTTCCGCACGGTGACGGAGTTGATGAACGAAAACCCACCAACCCCGGTCCATGCGGCCGCACTGAAAAGCTTTGAATTTATCGGCATGCAGTTGGGCAAGCCCTTTAACCCCGACGCGCTGGATGAGCCCACACGCAAAGGCATTCTGCGTGCTGAAAGGGATGGTCCTGCCGTCATGAAATGGAGCACCCACCAGCGTGGCTACCAGCTCTCCACGGGTTGGGGTACGGCCCTGACTGGCGGCACCTACGGGTTTGACTACCTGGCCCGCGCGGAAGATGCGCTGTCCGGCCTGATCCAGAACGATCTGGAGGAAGCGATGTATTTCATTTCCTATACCGATGCATCAGGCCAGCCGCTGGTGGGCGGCAAGAGATACAAGCTGCATTTTGACAAGGGCAATCTGCCCACCGTGTTGCCCAAGGGGTTCTGGTCCTTCACGCTGTATGACGGCGACCGCTTCCAGTACATCGACAACCCGCTGAACCGTTACTCGCTGGGCGCGCGCATGAATGACTTGAAGTTCAATGCCGATGGCTCATTGGACCTCTATGTGCAACCCGAGTCCCCTGGGGCAGACATGGAGTCCAACTGGCTGCCTTCGACCAGGTCAGGCCCGTTGCGCATGAACATTCGGGTCTACTTGCCGACTCCAGAGATGATGAAGGTTGACGTGATGGAGAAGCGGATTCCTCCCATCATCAGACTGGACAACTGAGCAGATTCACCGCGCGCGTGATATTGCCCGTACCACCGTTCGGATCTTCCGGCTTGATGCGTCGCGTCGCTGATTTTTTCAAACATTTTTCATGATTCACCATGGCCATCAGTATTGATATCGAACTGGAGTACGAGTTTTCAGTCAAAGCCAGCGCAGCAGAAGCCATGGCGCTCCTTTCTGATTTGCCGGCCTGTGCCAAGCTGTACCCCAAGGTCGACCGGCTGGTTGATCTGGGCGATGGTGCTTACCGCTGGGAAATGGAGAAAATCGGTGTTGGCAGCGCCACCATCCAGACCATTTATGCGTCTAAATACGTTCCCGACAAAGCCAAAGGCACTGTCGTCTGGACTCCCGTGAAAGGAGAAGGCAATGCGCAAGTGGCGGGCAATTGGAAGATTACCGCGGGTAAGAAATGCACCCAGCTCAAAATGCAGGTCGGTGGCACGCTGACCGTTCCCTTGCCCGGGCTGATGAAGATGGTAGTCGCCCCTGTGGTCAAAGCCGCATTTGAAAAACTGACGGACGACTATGTCGCCAACCTCACCAAAAAGTTGGGTGGCGCGGCGTAAACGCAGGCTTTTCAGATACATGAGCAAACTCTCACTCCTCGATTTCGGTTTTTTCATTGCCGAAACGGCGGCTAGCCCCAAACACGTGGCCGGGCTTCTGCTGTGCAAGCGGCCCGCCAAATCTTCCGCGTCATTCGTCAAGAACCTGTACCGCGAATTCCTGGCGCACACAACCGTGCAGGCACCGTTTAACCAGGTCATTGACTTTTCACTGACGGGCCTGCCCACCTGGCGCACTGCCGATTCGGTCGACCTGTCACAGCACATTTTTTACCATCGTCTGGAAAAAGGCAGCAACGACCGGCAAGCGCTGTACCAGTATGCGGCGAACCTGCATGTTCCCTTGCTGGACCGAAGCCGCCCCCTATGGGAAATGCATGTAATTGATGGTCTCCAGGAAGGCCACTTCGCGCTCTACCAGAAGATTCACCACTCGTATGCAGATGGCGTAACCATGTCGCGCTGGATTGCCGAGTCCCTGGCCAATACGCCAAATGATCTGGAACTGCGCCCCTGGTGGACGCAGAAGCACGGTGGCTACGGTGCCAAACGCAAAAAGGCCGCACAAGAAGTGGCCCAGTCGGTTTGGACAGAAGTAGGTGACACGGCGCAGCGAGCCTTGGGCATAGGGCGCCTGGCGGCCATGCTGCTGCTGGAGAGCGTGCACCTCACCAAGAACGCCATTGCGCTGCCCTTTGTCTCCAGCGCCAAAACCATGCTGACCGGGCAGGTGACGGCGGGGCGGCAGTTTTCGGCTACCGGTATATCCATGGATCGCATCAGCCGCATCCGCGAGCGAACCCGATCCACGGTGAACCACGTTGCGCTCACCTGTCTGGACGGCGCACTGCGCCGCTACCTGGCGGACCAGGGCGTGGTGGTGGATCGCCCCATTACGATTCAAATGCCGGTGAATCTGCGCCGCGAAGGCGACAAATCAACTGGCAACAAAATTGGCATTGTGCAGGTGGAGTTGTCGGACCCAACGGATGACCCCTATGTGCGGCTGCGCAACATAGGCTACTCTCTACGCAATGTGCGCACCATGATGGACAGCGTTGCTCCGGTGGCCATAGAGTCCTACACCATACTCACCGGTTTGCTCGGTCAGGGGGCAGAGACGTTCCAGTTGAGTGACAAGTTACCGCCCATGAGCAATGCCATGGTTTCCAACGTGCCGGGACCCAAAGAGCACCTGTACATCAAGGGCGCCCGCATGGAGGAGATGCACCCGATCAGCGTATTGCCGCCCAGCAACCGGCTCAACATCACCTTATTCAGCTACGCCGGTACCTTGTACTTCGGCTTGGTGGCAACCGATGGCCTACCCGAGGTGAAGCGATTGGGCCAATTCATTCAGGAGGCGTTTGCCGAACTCGAAGCTTGCGTTCTCTAGAAGGATTCGTTGTGTATCTCTTTAGCCGACTGATGATCAGGGTGTTGGGCGTGGTCACGCTGTTGATTCATTTTCCCAAGCTGCTTTCATTTTTTGACCCGGGTGCCTCGCGATCGATGACGCGCGAAATCACTGGCACCGGCGCGTAAATATCTACAACTGGTCAAGGCTACCTCACGTCACTTGCGAAACGTGCAACGCCAACCAGAGCGTATCAAGAAATATTCCGAGCATGGTCCAGTTCACAATGCCGCTTGATACAAGTTCATTGATGCCGGATCAATAGGATGGAAATTGAATGGGCTCAAGCTCCGGAAGACCGCTTTGGGCACTTATGCAGAGAACCCATTTATGTAGAGATTCTGGTTTCAGGCGACTGGT